>JAGVJP010000006.1 GCA_020051075.1 Parachlamydiales bacterium | reverse complement strand
GTTCGTCGATAAAGCGGAAGAGGACTTCCGCACTCCAAACGCTTCGCGCTGAAAAAATGGGAAATGGTAAGGGCGTTGCCCTGGGCTGTTGCAGTTTCAGTCCTTCGGACTGTTTGTTGCTATAGCCCGAAGGGCTCAAAACTGCAACAGCCCAGGGCAACGCCCTGGGTAGGTTCAGCGTTCATATCGCAGCCTGAAGGGCTGCAAGAGAGCATGGGTACAATAAATAAAGGGGGGGAAGAATGCAATCAGTTCGACTACATGCCCATTCCCATGCCACCCATTCCCATACCGCCCATGCCACCCATGCCACCCATACCGCCCATGCCATCCATACCGGCTCCTGCTGGATGTTTAGACTTAGGTTGTGGTTTGTCGGTAATCATTGCTGCTGTTGTTAGAAGCAGTCCGGCAACAGATCCAGCGTTGATCAACGCGCTCTTTGTGACGAGAACCGGGTCGATGACGCCTGCTTGCAACAGGTCTTTGAATTCGTCGGTTAAGCCATCATAGCCATAGGCTCCGCTCGCTTCAAAGATTTTTTCAGCGATCAAATTCCCCTGCTTTCCGCAGTTATTTGCTATCGTTGTTGCAGGAGCGAATGCTGCTTGTCTGATGATTGAAACACCGATCGCTTCGTCGCCTGTTAGCTTCAAATCATCTAAAGCTTTGACAGCTCTCAGAAGAGCTACTCCGCCGCCCGGAACGATCCCTTCAGCGACAGCTGCGCGAGTGGCGTGCAAGGCATCTTCAACACGAGCTTTCTTCTCTTTGAGTTCAGTCTCAGTTGCGGCTCCTACATTCACAATGGCAACACCGCCAACCATTTTAGCCAGTCTCTCCTCAAGTTTTTCTCGATCATATTTAGAGGTTGACTGATTATATAATTCAGCTTTGATCTGTGCAATGCGTCCTTTTACCTGTTCAGGATGACCTGATCCATCGATGATCGTTGTCTCTTCTTTAGAGATTTTAACTGTCTTGGCATAGCCTAGAACATCGGTATCAACTTCGTCGATTTTAAGTCCTACCTCATCGGAAACGACTTGTCCGCCAGTGAGAATAGCGATGTCTTGGAGGATCGCTTTGCGCCTGTCGCCAAAGCCAGGAGCTTTAACAGCACAGACTTGCATTCCAGCTTTAAGTTTGTTGACGACGAGTGTAGCCAAAGCCTCTCCATCGATATCGTCAGCGATAATTAAAAGCGGACGAGCCCCATTGGCCAACACTTTTTCGAGGAAAGTGACAAGTTCTTTCGCTGATGAAAGTTTCTTGTCAGTGATGAGGATCTGAGGGTTAGAGAATTCAACCGACATCTGTTCAGGGTTAGTGATAAAGTAAGGAGAAGCATATCCTTTATCAAATTGCAACCCTTCAACATAGTCGACATGAGTTTCGATTCCTTTTGCTTCAGCAACTGTGATGATGCCGTCTTTGCCTACCCTTTCCATGGCTTCGCCGATGATGCGACCAATCTCAGCATCGTTATTTGCTGAAATCGTTGCAATCTGCTGCACTTCTTCAGTTGTTTTAATCGGAGTGGCGATGCGATCGAGAGCTTTAGTCATTGCGTCGATTGCCTGATCGATGCCCTTTTTTAAACTCATCGGGTTTGCTCCGGCAGTCACATTTTTCATCCCTGCAGAATAGATCGCTTCAGCGAGGACGATTGCTGTTGTGGTTCCATCTCCTGCGATATCTGAAGTTTTGGAAGCCACCTGATTGACGATCTGTGCTCCCATGTTTTCAAATTTATCTTTTAAAGCCACCTCTTTAGCGACGGTGACACCGTCTTTAGTTGAGAGCGGTGCTCCAAACCCTTTGTTGATGACAACGTTGCGTCCTTTTGGACCCAAAGTCACCTTCACGGCTTTTGCCAGAGTGCTAATCCCTTTCTTTATTGATTTCAGGGCATCTTCTTTAAATTGTAATAATTTAGCCATAGTTCATCCTTATTTCCGAGAGGTTATGTGATCAAATTATGCGATAATTCCAAGAATATCTTTCTCGGACAAGATCAAATACTCTTCTTCATCTTGCTTAAATTCTGTTCCAGCGTAGGCTCCAAATAAGATGCGATCACCCACTTTAACTGACAGAGGTTCGACTTGGCCATTTTCGTTAAAGCCGCCAGGACCCGCAGCAATAATGATTCCTTCACGAGGTTTTTCTTGTGCAGAATCGGGCAAGAGGATTCCCCCTTTTGAAGTTTGAGGCTTGCATTTTTCAACAACAACACGATCACCTAAAGGTTTAATTTTATTGTTTGGCTTTGCCATGATTTAGCTCCTGGGTTAATGATGTAAGTTTAATGAAATATTCCGATGGAATTGTAGGAGCGAAAAAGATTTATGTCAAGAGTTTAGCAAACTCGAGTTCGGATTGCTAGTTTATGCTGGCATCAAGTTGAAATTGTCCAGATGTCAATTACTGATATGAGGGAGTGAGGTAGGGCTGGCGTCTTCTGAGATAGTCTTGCCGCCCTGTCTCGCCAAATGCGCGCAACTTCCATGCAACATAGGGCTCGTTTTTTATCATCTCGTAAACAGCCGACGTCCCGTTGACTTTGTTGAACATCTCTTCCCGGCTTGCAGAGGATAATAACGCCTCTTGAAATTGCGAGGGATAAAGGCTTTTGAGCAGTCCGATTAACACATATTGTGTAGTCACCGGCAAATACGTTTGAGGATCTGTGATTGCGATCAGCACACCATGGCATTCTTTTTTTGCAAAACGTCCATAGAAAGGGGAGTAGTGAAAAGGATGAAACCTCACCCCTGGAAGCTTCTGTGCATTGAGTTGGTCGGCAAATTGCGTTGCATTGATCCATGGAGCTCCCACAGTTTTGAAAGGAAGAGAGTATCCAATGCCAATATTGACGAGTTGAAGTTCGCCTAGAATCCCTGTTGTGGGGTAATAATATGCTGTTTTTGCGTCTGGAATATACGGGCTGGTGGGAATCCATGTCAATCCCGTCTCATCGAACGTCATCGACCGTTTCCACCCCTGCATCGGGATGACGGTCAGCTGGCAGCCGACGCGGTATTCTTCATTAAAATATCGAGCCAGCTCACCTATGGTCAACCCATGGCAATAAGGGACATTGATATAACCGACGAACGAACGCCATCTCTCTTCAAGGACTGGACCATCGATCATGAGGCCGCCCATGGGGTTAGGACGATCTAAAACGATGACAGGGATGCGTGCTTTTGCTGCCTCTTCCATGGCATAAAAAAGGGTGGAACAGTAGGTATAAGAGCGAGAGCCAACATCTTGTATATCGAAGACCAGGAGGTTGATGTTCCGCAGCATGCTTGATGTTGGGCGGCGGGTTTCTCCATGCAGGCTGTAGATAGGGATGCCGGTTGGGTCGATCATATCGATGACAGCTTTATCGGCATGCTGCACGCCAAATAAGCCGTGTTCAGGGGCGAATATCGCGTCGAGAAAATATCCGTAAGCCTTCCCATTTTTCTTAAACAGCTCTAAGGTTGAGTTCCCTTCAGAATCGATAGCGGTGTGGTTGGTGATCAGTCCAATTTTCTTCCCTTTGAGCAGGCAGGAGTTTTGTGTAAACAACACATCGATTCCGACCCGAACTTTGGCTTGAACAGCGTTCAATGGAAGTTCTATTGTGGCGAAGGGGATCAATAGACAAAGGAAGAGTAAAAACATATCATGTATCTTTAAAAAAGGGTATAGTGTAACGATTTTCCCAATAAAAGCTAGCGACAAATAGTTAGCAGCATGTGCACCGTTGGCTTTTCAAGTTAATAAACAATTTTTTATTCTATGCCCCAGATTCTTTTCAACATAATCTATTGGTTTTTTTATTGAAAACAATTCAAATAATGCGATAAAATTGATAAATTATTTAGATTATAATTTATAATACTCTTAGGGTAAAAAATGTTAGGAGCTGTACAACAGTCGATTCTCCCATCTCAAGGATCATTTCTTAGAGGAGGGGTAAACTACAATAACCTCGGTCGTTTTGGATTGGCGTCTTCTATAAATATCCTCTGTTATCACCCGATTTCTTCGTTGATTGATCGGTTAGAAAATCGTCTTCAAACGATAGAGGAAAGCAAAAAATTTTCTAGAAAAGTGATCGCTTTTTCAAGCCTTACAATCCTGCTTAATCTTGTTCAGGTAAAAATCTTATTCGGCGCTCGACTTGGCATCGTTGCCTACGTAGCAGTTATTGTGACTTTGACAGCTCTGATGACTTTGGCGTATATAGTTCAGCTGCATGGAGAAATTGCGTATAATAAGACTAAAGGGGTTTCTTCACCATCACCCAGACCTCAAGAGGCAACTGTCAATCCATCTCTCCCAACTTCCAATCGTGGACAAGATGTCGGTCATGTCACCAACCCTAATCCTCCCCGAGAAAGGAATAATCCTGGCTTGGGACCAGATCGAAACCAAAATAGTCACAATCGTTACCCGCCGATTCCTACTGCTCCACGACCAGCAAATCCTGTACCAAATCGCTCTGTCACTGCATCATCATCATCAAATCCACCTCTCCTAAATCATTTAAATACGAGTCAAGGCCAGCCTTTAAAGTTTTCACTGTTGCCGAATTTCCAGAAACCCATAGCAGAGAACATTTTAACTGAGGATCAATATCGTATTCTTGAAAATACCCTTCATTGTAGACGTGAAACACTGAATTTTCTCTTTACTGGTTTAAGTGCGCATCGAGATCCTGTGCTTAAAGCAATTGTTTTCAAAGAGTTGCGTCGTCAAGCAGTAAATTTCACACACTTACTTTCGCTCAGAGATTTTCTTCCGGAAGGCCAGAATCGAGCAGGTCCATATCTGGATGACAATATGAAGAAATTATTTGATTACTACATCGAAGAATTCATCCGTTACTCTTCTAAAATCGGAAGATCCATGCGTCCCTTTTCAAATTCAAATAATAATCCTATCATTCCTAATAGATTTAAATATTGGATTGAAGGGATGATGCGCCGATTTCCAAACGAGAACCAAAATCGTTTGATGCATCGACTATTCAATGACAACGATGACGAAGTCTATGCCGCATGTCATTTTGCAGACAATTGTGCCTATTCAAGCGAGGAACTCAGAGAGTTTGTTCGATGGTTTATTCCTAATCCTACGCCTGAGCAAGCATCCACCATCTTATTTCTTCTGCATCAAGCGGGAAGAATGGTCCAAAAGCATCAGGAAGAACCTGAACGTCTGGGAAAAACCCCTTTGGATCCAGGCTTGAAAAATCGGGTGATGAATTTCATTAAGTCACTTTTTAAGGCTAGATTATATGAACGTCCTGTACGTGAGATGACTGTTCTTGAGTTCAAAGAGATTTTCTCAGACATAGTTGAAGAGTATAAGCTTTTGCAAGGTAAATCCTACAGATTCATCTTAGCCATTCAACCCTGAGTTTCTTTCAATCACAATTGTATCAATTGTAAATAATTGTTGTTGAAAATAATTTTGTAATATGATACGATATTCTTTTATTATTAATAATATTCTTAGGATTAAAAATGTTAGGATCTGTAAAACAATCAATGGCCCAGCAAGAATCATTCCTTAGAGGGGGATTCAACTTCAATGATATCGGTCGACTTGGAGTGTCAACTGTTATAAACATCGTCTGTTATCACCCGATTTCTGCGTTGATTGATCGACTTGAAAATCGTTTTCAACCTGTCGATGAAAGCAAGCGAATGCCAAGAAAGGTCCTAGGTTTTGGAGCTCTTACACTCTTGCTTAATATGATTCAGGTAAAAATCTTATTGGGTGCCCGACTTAGCAGAGTCGCCTCCTTGGCTGTTATCGTGACTTTGACAGCTCTGATGATTTTGAGGTATATTTATGACAAGAGTCAATGGCGTTCTTCACCATTGCCCGTGATTGAAGATTCAACAGTCAACCCTCCTCGACCCAATGGTGATGGACTAGGCGTTCCTCTGAATCCGTCTCTAGGTTCAAGTGAACGATCTCTCCTCCTTCCACCAAGAACACCTGAGTCCGACGACTTTCCTTACGAATTTTTAGATGACAATGCATCCCCTGCACAGCCGGATGACGAACCATTCAATTTTCTACAATTTGAAGATGAATTCCCTACGCAGCCGATTCTCACTGTAAATCCTCCCACACCGACTCTTCCGACTCTTCCGAGTTCTTTAAATGGTGGTCCAGGCAAACCGTTAGGACTTTCACTGTTGCCGACTTTACAACAACCAACTGCAAGTAACATCTTAACGGATGCACAATACAATGTTCTTGAAAATGCTCTTCATTGTACACGGGAAACATTGAATCATCTCTTCATTGGTTTGGAGGCTACGAAAAATAAGGATCGTAAAGGTGTTGTTTTAAAACTGCTGCAGGAAAGAGCTCCTCATATTACAAGGCTTCTATCATCCCCAAACCTTCTCCCAGGACGCCAGAATCTAGAAGGTACATATCTGGATGATAATATGAAGAAACTATTTGTTTATTACATCGATGAATTCAAGAGACTATCTACCAAGAAAGAGCTTATTGCAATCATCCCTCGCTATGAGCACATGATTAGAAATATGATGACTCGATTTCCAAACCAGGATCAAACACGAGTAATGGAGCGAGTATTCCAAAACAACGATGGTGAAATGTACGCTGCATGTCATTTTGCAGACAATTGTGCTTATACAAGCGAGGAACTCAGAGAGTTTGTTCAATTTTTTATCACTAATCCGACGGCCGAGCAAACATTCATCATTCTAGGACCTCTAAGTCAAGCGGGAAGGATTATTCAAAAGCATAGGGATGAGCCTGAACGTACCGGATTCAAAACACCTTCGGATCCTGGCTTGAAAAAGCGGGTGATGAATTTCTTTATCTTTGAATTTAAGAAGAGAATTGGTGAACGGCCTGAAGGAACGACTGGGATGACTGTTCTTGAATTCAAAATGATTTTCGAAGAGATCGTCAAAGATTATGATCTTTTGGGCAGTAAGTCCAACAGATTCATTCAAGCCATTCAACCCTGAGTTTCTGCCTCACAGATAGCAGGATGGGAAGGCATACGCATTAGGCTAACTCGCCTTTCGTGCCCCTGCCCGTGCCCGATTGTCCCTTATCGAGAACGAGCCAGAGTCCGAAATTGCCTGAGAAATTCTGGAATATCACGATCGTTCACGAAAAATTCGGGCATGAAAAGGGACCCGGGCACGGGCACAGGCACGAAAGGCGAGTTAGCCTGCTATGTGAATTTGTCAAGTCATTCGAGCACTCCGTCTCTTTCGCGTCAATTATAATTGCATAACGACGACAATTACGACTGCAAAT
>JAGVJP010000007.1 GCA_020051075.1 Parachlamydiales bacterium | reverse complement strand
CGGTGAAAAAGCTTTTAAATAGGATGTATGGCTTTCATTCGATTGAAATTCCAACGTTTTTATCGAGAAAACAATTGAAATTACCTCCAAGAATCCTTTCCAATAGAGAATCCTGGATGGAATCAATTGCCTTTGGATCCATTCGAGAGGCTCAATTGGGTCGGGTCGTTCTGATCATTTGTGAAACGATAGATAGTTGTAATGAGATTAGTGAATTTATATCTCACCATACCTATCAAACTCGTTTACATAACTATTCCGATGATAAAAGTGAATCGAACTATTTTTTAGACAAAGTCCATGATGGGAATACAATCATTGTCGCCACAAATTTAGCAGGTCGTGGAACGGATATCAAAATTTCTGAAGAGGTAAGAAATAAAGGGGGGGTGCATGTTTGTGTGACCTTTCTTCCTGTCAATAGTCGTGTGCAGCAACAGGCTTTTGGTCGGGCCTCTCGCCGTGGAGAGCCTGGTACTGTACAGTTAGTTTTGAATCACGAGACACTAAGAAGTCTGTTGTCATCGGCCTCTGATGACATTTTAAAGATTTTAGATCTCGACCCAAAATTGGTTGAAACGTTCCGGGATGGGGAAGAAAGGCTGCATTTGAAGAGGCTCAAAGCGGAGAGGTTGCCAGATATCGAATTGCAAGATGGCCTATTTCTAAAATATCTCACTCTATTGAAAAAGATCAGAAAATCTGATGAGAAGGCAAAAAAGGAGAGAGGAGTGAGACAATTGGCTGACAGCTTCTCTGCCGATTCTATCTATCGTGAAGAGGAAATCAAAATTAAACGAGAGGCACTGCAAGAAAAATGGGGGCATTGGCTTAGAGAGCTCTCCTCTCAAAGAGCGGAATTTGAAAAATTTGATGACTTCAAGCAAGTGGCGTTAGATAAATTTATGGCTTTTCAGTCGGATGTGATGAAGGCTTATGAATCAAGTACAGTGATTGATAATCCAATTTATTATATTCGATTAGGAAATGAACTGCTTAATCGTTCAAATGCTCTTCGTCATTTTTTGTCAAAAAGTCCTCTGTGTGAGCATGCGATTCAGGCTTACAATCGTGCGATAGAGATGGATTCAATCTTTTCTTATAATGCCTTGTATCATAAAGCTTATGCATTGGTACAGTTAGCCAAAGAGGGGCATAAGGCTGAAGCCAAGGAAGTCCTTAACACGATGCGACAAACATTATTAGATGGACCTATACAGCAGCTGAATGCAGTCGCTTTATTAATGGAGAAGTGTGAAAAAGAAGATGACGCACTAGGGTTCAGTCAACTTAAAAAAGATCTTGATCAGGAGCGTCAGGTCTATGAGTTATTAATGCAGTCATCAGAACAGGCAATCAAACAGATTGAGGAAGCGCAGAAATTAATCGAAATCAACATGTCTCCAATACCTTGTTTCAGTCAAGTTTCTCGTCCCAAATGGACAAAAGAAGAAGCTTTCGTGTCATTGCAAAACGAGTTAACACCTGATCAAGTTGGTCTCACTTTTAATCATTTGAAAGCACATCGAGACCTCACTATTCATTCACAATTGGAAAATACTTTTAAGACCCTTTCTCCCGAAATTCAGACGATCACTCTTTCTTTTCGTAGTGAGGAACTCTATTCTGACCGAGGAAAAAAATATAGCTTGCGCGCTCTATTGCCAAAAAATCGACATCGGATGTTAAAGGAAGAAATCAAACGCTCTTCTGAATCTGAAAAGCCCACTAATCCTCGGATAACCGAGGGATCTGGAAGCTCTTCCTCCTCCTCTTCTTCCTCTTCTCAGCCTAATGTAGAAAAAGCCATTTCAATTGGTGAACATTGGGAGAGGGGTGGGCAAGCGTTGAGAGAAGCGGGGACTAGCTTTGGGAATGCGGTTAGTCGGATAGCTAAACCGATGACGAATCCAATCAAGTCATTTGTTATCAAGAAGAAAGACCAGCTCAAAGATCTCTATCTAAGGTGTAAAGATACCGAAAATATTCCTGTGACTTTAACTATAAGGAACCTAAAATCATCAGAAATTTTACGGAAATTGAGAGTTTTTAAATTTGCAGAAACACAAATGTTTGGCATCGGCCCTATTGAACTCACTCCAAATTTGTGTAACGGTTTAAAAGAACATGTGCCATCAGAACTTAGTGTCTCGATATGGTTTCCGCCGAAATATGTCGAGGAGAATAGGGAATGGGAACACTATCGTCCAAGAATGGTAAAAGTGTCAGATTTACCTTTGGATGTGGAAGGAGGGGAGATATCGATTTTAGAATGCTCTTGTTTAATTTTAGAAAAACTTCTGCAGTTGACCCATTCGGAAGAATCCACCCTGACATGGGTATTGCATGCTTTGAATCAACCTCTTGCTAATGGATGTATCAAAGAGACTTCTCATCCAATGACCCTCAATTTTGTGGGATTAAACGTTGAAAATGCTCTTAAGATTGCAGCACTTACTGAACATGAACACAATCAGGCGACCCTCACCATTGAAGGGATATCCCCAGCAATTGCTCAAGAGATTATCGTGAAGGCTGATCGCACAGAACAAAAAATGTTGATCAAGCACCGCAAGATTCAGACTGAATTTTCGAGAATCAACGAAAAACCTTCTTTTATCCAGGCTCATCGTTTAAATGGCTACTATTATCTTTACGACATGAATGAGCAGCTTCCCCTACCCTGGAAAAGCCTAGTGTTGCTAACGACATTGAGTATGGCGCAAATTGCAGGAGGAGTTGCTCTAACGACATTGACAGCAGGTTTTGGAGCGAGTGTCGGCCAGGGGTTTATTGCTGAAGGAGCTGTTGATGCACTCCGGGCATTTAAAACAATGTACCATCGTGAATTCGACCTCGCTAATTATGCGGTACAGAAAGCAGTGAGTTTGTCGCTTATCCTCATTTCTGGTGGTTTCAGCAATATCTGCAAGGCAAGAACTGCTGGAGAAGTGGCTAATGACGCGATGAAGGTCAAATCTGTTCTTCTTAAAACCGCATCAACTTATGGCGATGCATCTTATCAATCAGTCAAATCAACGGCACTCATTTCGCGTAAATTAATTACTTCTATTCAACAAGTGAGTTTGGAATTTGGTGAGAATGTTTCAAAGGAAATCGTTAAAACTTCTTTGAACGCCTCGACTAGAGTGGTATTAAAACGAGTGGAACCTGCTCTTAAGAAAAATATCAGATGTGTGATTCAGGATATGTTTAAAAAGGAGTATTGGGATGGAGCCTTGCATAAGATGTTTGCTGTAGATGCTTTTCTTGGAAATGAAGATCAATTCAAAATTCTTGAAGTGAAAGTGAGAAGTTTGATCGTCAATGCTGAATTCAAAGGGCAGCGTTTGACCGTATTTGATCGAGAAGTATTGGCTCGGTTTGAGAGAGAATTAGATCAATGCTTGAATGATACCAGCCAAAAATTAAAAGATAATAAAAAAATTTTTCAGGATAAGTTCATAACAATGGGATCAGATTTTGACAAAATCTGGAATTTACTCATAGATGGAGAAATTATTAGTCCTTCGGGAATGATCAATGTTCTCAAGAAAGATGCATATGCACGTATACAATCTCCTAGGCCATTATCAGCTCCTTCTCAACCTGGTAAACTTGATCTTTCAGAGACTCGAACAAAGCTAATTCTCGATTCTCTCTCGTTGTTTAGACGCTATCTTCGAGATGATTACTTCATTCAAAAGCGAAAATTGATCAATTTGATTCATGAGCTCTTCTATGAACAGTTTGAACATAGCCTCAAAACGGTTGCTCAAACTGCAAATTTTGTAGTAGCGAGTGCGGCAACTGCTGCTGTCGGTGTGGGTTTTGCTCAGGCTTCACGAGCAATTGAGACAGCAAGTCAAGAGGGAGGCAATGATGTTGGAGATTTGGACGATTTGCAAGAAACTTCTTCTTCCACGACAACTGATGCAGAGACTCAAGTCAATATATCCACTAAACACCAACACACAAAGATCTCTCAGAAACCACGGATTCGGAAGGGCGATACGTCGAAACCTTCTTCTCAGATGAATAAACGTTCAGAACGACGGTTGTTAGTTAGCTCTAAACGTGCCAATCAAACGAATGTCAAAGGGGCCCATCGTTTAAAACTTCATCGTCATCCTCAACACAAACTCATTCACCTATCAACTTCTCATCGAGCATTGATTCCAACCAATCCATCGATGAATGCTGTTTCAAAGTTATCCATGAGTCATTTCACAATTAAAGCAATCTTTTGTGGAGTTGCAGCTGGTTCATTACAAGCCCTTCATGCTGCATGTTGGTCAGAGTATCAATATAGTCTTAAACGTATTGAAGAACAGACACACTGCTTACTATCTCTCACAGCAATCTCAGAAGCTGAGAAGATTGTGGCAATTTCGCGTGACTTGAGAAAAGAACAAATCAGTTCGATTAGAAAGTTGATTGGTCAATGGCTGATTCAAGATGAAATGAAAGAACAAAAGGTATTGGATGAACGAAAAGTCGAAGCACTAGACGCTGTCATCGATGAGATTCTTGATAAGTGCAGAGAAGATCAAGAGGTGGGGCGGAGTCCTATTTGTTGGGAATCGCAGAGAATCGGAGTCAGCGAAGAGAAATCATCCACTCATCCTTATTTGAAAGAATTGCTCAAAGGGTGGAACCATTACAAAAAGCTTGAGGAGATGGAACGTGAAGCATTAACAAATTTTTTGGGATCTATTGATGATCATCTTTTTATAGATAAAGGGGTGACGCTCGCAAAACAACAGCAGTATTCTGAATTGGGGGTGCTCATGCAAATGCGTAATGGGTCTACTGGAGCTTACGTTGGAGGGATCATCATTCAGCATCTGGGAGATGTGGCAAAGACGTTTGTCGAAGGGAAAAAACTGTCTATCCAATTACATGCGCGTTTACAATGTATGTCTATGGCTTTAATGCAACAAACTCTTGCTCAAGAGTCTATAATTCAAAAAGAGATCTTGTTACAAGTAGAGCAGCGTGATGCTATTGTTGAGAAAATCATTTCCCATCGAACAGAAATTGCTAAGATCGTTCATGACAACTACGGAAAATTTTTGGAGGAATTGTACAAAGTTGTTTTGATAGAAAATCGAGAAGATCGCTTAAGAGAAGTTGAGAGAGTAAAACAAGAATATTTTTCTAGTAAACAAGAGATTGATGAAACAGTCCTTTTACAGGTCACATTAGTTAAAGTTAACTCTAGTGCTCCTGATTTTCTCACCCAATGTGTCAAACGTGCCGCTGAGATTATTCCGAGGGTGATGGATGTTGTCAAAGAGATTTCCGGGAAGGATGGAATTCAAGTCAGAGATTTCTCTCAACAGATTGAACGGGCGATGCGAGGACTTTATAGCGAGGGAGCATCTTCAAGCAGTTCTTCGAGTATGGTTACCTCGACAATTTAATTAGGGGGTAATTTTAGCAGTCTTTATGGACAATGGACGATATGGACAGTAGTGGACAAGCATGGACGATATGGACTGTATGAACTTGTCTGAAGGTGTTTCAATCTAATTATATGTCTATACCCGTCGATTTTTGTCCATAAGGACTTCTGCAAGCACTCTTTTTTCTGTGTACATGTCTATAACTCCTAGATTGTGAAACTCTCAGGAGATGTTATCAAATAATATTTGATTTTCATTCAATTTTTGAGTATGGTCAGCGTATCAATTCTGAGCTTATCTTAAAAGGAAAGATGATCGTATGCATTGGTAACGGTTGGTAGCAGACCGATCGAAATAACTTTCGATTTTGCCCTCTAAAAGTTTTGAGGGCAGAATGGGATTAACAGAACGCAATGAAAGGATTGTATCATGGCAGCAACTGGTGGTGTATTAACGAAATTTGTAGAACAAATGACGCCGGGCGATGTATTTGGATTTATTGGAAATCAAAATACTTCCGAATTGGGTAAAGTCTTGCAAGTGGGGAGGTTATCCGAAAATGCCTATATGACGGGATTGATTGCTCAGCAAGCGATCGACATTTTAAAAGGTCTTGTTGAAACTCAAAGACTCTCAACAGAAGCTCCCGCGCCCGTTCATTTGATGGCAATCGAACTTGCAATTAAGGCACTAACTCAACTACAGCAATATGATAAGGAGACTTTGAGTATAGAGGAGAACGATAGAGAATTATTAGATAGAATATCTGATAGCAATAGCCTTATAGCTCAAAGCTTAGAAAAATGTCATCAATCGTATCGGCAAATGATACCGATAGTCATGGCGATAGAAAACGAAGAAGAACGTATGAATATGATGAGAATGCATACAGAAGCTTATGAAAGTGCAAAAACTGCATTAGTTGACATGTCTCGAAGAAATGTGGAGATAGCCACTTATGGAAAAATTGATCCTGCATTTTTTCAAGAACGGGCTAAACAGGTTCTCAAGTAAACACCCTTGTTGAGGAAATAGTTGCTGAGGACCCTAACCAGTTTAAAATGCTTGTTTTTCAGATGGGTGATATTGTTCGATCGCTCTTGTCAAAAACACTTGAAGTAAGAGCTTTGACAGGTTCTCCATCTTCTGGGATTAGTGGAGGATCAACTACATCATAGACGCCATCTCCCACGACATCTAGTTAGAGGTCAGGACTCTTTGGTCGACATGTTACCGGCTACATTGACCTTAGTTCATTTTTTGTGTGTACATTTCTATAACTCCTAGAGTTTGAAACCCTCAGCACGTGTATTAAATAATATTTGATTTTCATTATACTTTTGAGTATGGTCAGCCTATCAATTCTGAGCTTATCTTAAAAGGAAAGATGATCGTATGAATTGGTAATGGTCGGAAGCAGACCGATCGAAATAACTTTCGATTTTGCCCTCTAAAAGTTTTGAGGGGGCAGATTGGATAAACACAATGTAATGAAAAGGAGTGTATCATGGCAGCAATTGGTGGTGTATTAACGAAATTTGCAGAACAAATGACGCCGGGCGATGTATTTGGATTTATTGAAAATCAAAATACTTCCGAATTAGGTAAACTCGTGCAGAAGGAAGCTATATCACCCGAGATGTATATGCGAGGGAGGATGATTGAGCAAGTGGGCGATATTGCTAAAGGGATCGTAGGTAATCATAGAGAGGCGATTGCAGCTCGGGAAAGGGTTCAAACGTTGGGAATGCAATTAGCCAGGTTTGCGATTGAAAAACTCTCTGGTCTTCAAGATAAAGCGCTTGAGTTAGCCAAAGAAAATCAGAAAATCATTCGAGAGATAGTGGGAGAAAATTCAGAAATTGGGAAAACGATTGCCTCGTGTTATGAAAAACACCTGTTGGCCTTAAAAGATGCTTTTGCCAACACTGATCCCAACCTACGTACTCTTATGGTTACTACGTATATTGATGCCTATAACAGCACGAAAGCCTCATTAGACGCTATCTCGAGAGGTAACGTAGAAATTGTAAAGGCAGGTACGATAGACCCAGCCTTCTTTGATGCATGCGCTAAACAAACAGGGTTAATTATTTCACAAGTGAATCAACTCGCGATAGAATTGGCTAAGACTGAAGAAGGGGATTTTAAAGTTATCGCCTCCGAAGTTGGTCAGACAGTGCGATGTTTGATAACGGAGGGGACAGGACTTACTCAAAGCTTTATTCCGTGGGCAAGGAGGACAACACCAGCATTAACAGCACCTTCGGCTCCTGGTGGCGTGGCAGCGATTAAAGGGCCTGAAGCTCCGACTGGAACTCCAACGACACAGCCTGAAGCTCCTAGTGCAACTCCAACGACATCGTCTGTACCTACTGATGGCGCTCCAATAACACAGACTGCACCTGCTGGTGGAATTCCATCACCAGAACCAGCCCCTTCTCAAACACCAACAACTACAGGGCAATCTGGAGATGCTGGAGGAACATCCACATCATCTTCGTCTTCAAGATGGGAGGAGTAGTTCATCTATCATTTAATATGATGAATTCTGTTGAAGCCTTCCCTTATTTGGGAAGGCTTCAGTTTGAAAAATTTATAGGAGAGGATTGTGTTAGAGGCATTATCGGGGGTATTTTCAGGTTCTTTAAGCTCGAGAACAGAGAGCTTGCAAACTGCCTATATTGGGCGCATTGGCTTCATTATCTGTTAGAGCGTCATGCAGTTCTCCATGAGAATTTTGAAGATCTCAGGTGATCCAACGTTATGAATAATATTAGTTTAGCAATGCAATATAAATAGTCTGTTTTCCGATCTTTCTTGATATCGGCATATGGTCTGCGACAGTTTATTTGTAGAAAGAAAGGTATCCAGATGAGTATAAGTTCCACATCAAATTTGTTTACAGGATCTTTCAGCTCTAGTTCAAGTTCAAGTTCAAGTTCAAGCTCTAGTTCAAGTTCTAACCTTAGCTCTTTATCAAGTAGTCCACAGTTGTCTCGAGTGAAGTCGATTGAAATGACTGAAGACCAAGGGAGTTTGACTCAACGTCGGTTGTTTAGGCAGCAGAGTTCAGATCTTTTCAGAGAGTTGACGCCCATTAGGGCGCAAGAAGCTTCCTTTAGTCAAGAAAAGTCGTTAGAAGAGCCGATGAAGCTGTCAGATAAAGGAAATCGCTTTAAGTGGTTTCATTGGTTTACTCGAGAAGGGATTTTAACAGAGTTGTTGTCAGAGGCAAGGGATTCTTTAAGATGTCGATCAATTACTAAAATCGAATTGATAAGGATTCTTAAATCTTGTAAGCGGCGATCTGAAGGGCTATTTGGCAGTAAATTGAAGTGCCAAATTCTTGGTTTTCGAATTCTTCACTATCTTGCAGAAAATCGTCTGCAATTATCACAATCGGCAATCGATACATTAGTTGATAAGCTTAATGAGCCCCAACTGAATCGTAAACTTCTTCCTTATGTGACCATGTCGCTTGGGTATGCAATCTATTTTGATTCGAGCATTAGAGTCCCAGATGGTGGGGCCGTATTTGATCGAGCAATAGATATTTTGTTGGAGTTAGATTCTAAAAAATACTTCGAAGCAATTGTGATTGGATTAATTGCAAAAGCAAAACAAACAGGAAGTCTCTCGAATCGGGATCTTTCAATCATAAAGCAGGCACTCGCCGAGCCTAATGATTTGAAAATCATTCCACCTCTTTATTTTCGATCAACATCCATTATAAATTATCCCCGATCGCAGTATTTAAAGATTAGCTTTCAATTATGGATTTTAGAAAAGATCAAACACCATGTTAAGAGAGGAAAACTGATTTCGCGTAGAGAATTAAATTATGTTCTCCGTTGCTATAACAAAAATATTGGTTTACGGGTGAGATGCAAAATTTTGGAGATTATTCAAATTGTATTTTCTAACCGTCAACGTCACTTGCAAGATCAAGATCCTAGTAAATTTTTTAACTTCCTACGACAGGTTTTGACCGATGATGAATTTAAAATTCGAAGTCGAGCGCTAGTCGTCGCCAATACTTTATCAGTGAATAGAGAGTTTCCAGACGATTTACAGAGTCACTATATATTGGGACGTTATCGTCAACGGTTATATGCGCTTTCCGCATTGCGACAGCATTTACAAGGCATTGATCGGATGGCATTTGCCGACAAACCAATGTGGAAGAGATTGTTAGAACAGATCCGTTGTCAAACTGACGCAATCAGTGACAATAGGGAAAAGGCCGATTCTTTAAGAGATCTTGCTAGCTATGTTTTATTTCTCCTTAGCGAAGAGAAGGGCAATCTTGAACACTTAATATTTAAACCAGAATTCTCAATTTTTATCACAGGAGATTATTTGAATGAGGTTCGTCAAAGAAAAACTCTGAGTGGTGCTGTGATCTTAAATCTGAAAAAACTAATTCTTGATCCTTCGGTTACAGTGCCTCCTCAGGCAATTTTGAATGCGATCGCTGTTTTTCGGTATGTCGCTGAGAATGGGGATCTAGTGGATCGGGAGATTCTTCAGAATGCGATTGAGAATGTTGTCGAATTTTCGGAGAACTTCCAGTTTAGAGAAGCCTCATTATTTTTGTTATCAGCGACTCTGGCTAATCAAGCTGAAGAGGTGATTCATCCCAACCTTTTGAAAGCAATGTCCGAATGTCTCAAGCACCCTGAGTTGGTATCGGCCTCATGTTCTTTATTGTCTGTTTGGTTAAACAACATACCAGCTCCCCATTTCGAGGAGTTCTTTAGCGATGTGTTTATTGCGATTGTGGATGCCTTTTCAATGGCTCAGCATCACCCAAATGACCATATCCTTTTAACGCAAGTTCTGGGAAAAGCTGCTGAGAAAGGGTTTGTCTTCTCGAGTGATCTTGAGAATGGAATGATTTCCATTGCAGTCGATTCCACTGATTTTCCATTACAAGATTCTTTTGTTTCTGTTTTCCGAGCTATTTTGGCACGGAGGTCAGAGATGGATTGGTCTAGTAAATTTTTTGATTTCGTGTTTAGATTATCTCAATCGGAGCAAGAGTCCTACTTTTTAAATGCTGGTTCTTTGTTGTGTTGTTATTTAGGCATCTTGAAAAAGGGATCGCTTCCAGAAAGTGCGATGGATCAGCTTGCAACATTATTCTCGAACGAAAAAACCGCATACTTAGCTATTGAGGTATTTGACGAACTTGTATTGAAAAAAGAACTCATCACAACAAAGAGTCTCCTTCAACTTGCCACTTTCATGCTGGAAAATACTCTGGACATACATTCCAACGCAGCTGAGTTATTAGGAATGGTCGCAAAGTATCAACCATTTTCTGAAGAGGCGATAGAAAAAATTATTCATGCATTATCTCTAACAGAAGAAGTGGTCGTTGTGGCATGTGTTGGGATATTAACACGACATATTCGTACTTTACAAGATAATTATAGACGTTTGGGCAAACAGAGCGTCGGTCCTCTAATTGATGTTGCAGCGGGCGAATATTACCATTTAGATAGCCGTCTTGAGGCATTCTCGATATTAACGAGTTTTTCTGAGAGATTTCCTTTGATGGCTTTAGAGTCTATGATAAATCTATTAAGTCATCGAAATAAGCATATTCAATTACGCTGTATTGAATTGCTTGAATTGCAAGTTGGATTTCTGAGTCGTTCGATTAAGAGAGGAAATCCTTTTATTTGTGAAATTGAGGAAAAAATCCTCCCATGTTTAGAAAATAATAGTCAACGAAATTTCGCAATTCGGATCTTATCCTCCTTAGGTAAGTTAGGATATGTTTTATCAGATCGGTCTCTTGAGAAACTCGCGTTCAGTTTATATGATCAAACTGAATCTGACATTTGCATAGCTGTTTGTTGTCAATTAGACGCATTTAAAGAGCGGTTAGAATCTGCCGGTAAAATCGTCTTAGAGATTCAACAAGCTGTTCTCACCCTAACAGATGATCATCAATTGCCCGAACAAAAAATTGTAGCGATGAGTCGTCTCATTGGCTATGTAGAAGCAAGAGAACGGATGGTTGCGACTGTGTTCCCGTCTTTAGAGCAGATCATTAAGGACTCTTCTCGAGATTTGATTGGATTGATGCTTAACTTTTGTTTGTCGATTCTTCAGCACGGAGAGACGATCTCTCCTCAGCTGTTGGACTCAATATGTGAGTTGAAAAAAGATCAGCTTGACTTGGAAACCGAGATTCAGCGAAATCTTGTCGTTTGTTATTGTTTTAGGGAAAATTGTTTTGTCAACCCCATCGCTTTTCCAAGAGTTGAAGAAGGGTTTTTAGACAAGAACTTATCGTATCGATATACCTATCTTTATTTAGAAGCGTTGATTGTTGCGATTAATCGAAATCATGTTTTGAAAAATGAGACAATCAAAAAATTATGGATCATTCTCCTTTACTATAATCATGAAGAGGCACAACTTCTTGCGTCTCAAATACTCTTCGCTGCTTTTAATTCTGATCGTAATCATCTTAGTGGAGGAGAATATCTTGTTAACGACCTCCTCACTTTAATTCACAAAACTTCTTCGCAAAAGTTACTGAAAAAGCTCAGTCGTTTACTTGCCTGTCTGAACAAATTGGCGGTTTTAAATGAAGATCAGTTCGAGTTGATTTGTCAAGAGATTGAGACCCAAAACCAATTTGAGCAGCAGCTTGCACTTTGTGAACTGTTCGCGCCTGGATCTAAGACATCTCATTTGCCTCCAAATATAACTGAAATGAGTAAATTTAAAGAATTGGAAGGAGCTTATCTCCGCGAAATGAGGGATATCTTTCCCCAAAAGCCTTTGGATGAAATTATTGTCAAATTTACTGAGCTTTCTCAAAAAGATCAAAAGGTTTCTCAGGAGTTTTTTGTTGCTACTGTCAATCTCTTAGATGTGTTGGAAAAAGGTGAGATTGAACGACAGGCTGAAATTGATTTAATCATTCATTGTTTAGATTTGATTGGCCTTCGGCAACAGTTGCCAGATCTGATCTTCGATAAGCTTTTTCGTTTAGCCAATCGCGGTTTAGCAAACCCGTTTAACCTTTTTCGAAAGCATACCGAAAAGAGGGAATCTGTAGGAGAAATGATTATCTTAGATGTAGCGTTAATCATGTTAGAACATCCAGATAAAAGGGTTCGGTTGGATGCCCTTGAAAGTTTGCATGCATTGGCTTCATATCAAGAGCTTTCAGATGAATTAAATGCATTGATTGCCCTAGAGTCTATTGAGGAAGATGGAGGATTCGTTGAGAAGATTTATCACCATGTTGAAAAACGAGGACAGTTAAGCATACGGAATGGTGAAATTCTCTTGGTAAAGCTGAAAAATGGAGAAGATAGGCAAAAGGTATTGTCAATTTTTGATAAGGTCAAATCTGAATTGCCAAAAATATTGTATGACAAAATCTTTCAGTTTTATCGAGTATCATTTTTTCAGGATCCTAATAGTCAACCATATCTTAGTTCGTTCTATTTGGATGCTTTTAAGCACGGAAGAGTGGAAAAATCTCTAGAAGAAGTGATTTTTGTTAAGTTCTTTTGGTCTCTGAAAACGCATCCATTGACAAAGAGTGAATTTCCTCTCCTTTATTATTTGGTTAAGTCTGTAGACAAGGAAAAGAGCGATCTTGTTTTGCCCAAGCTGATTCAGTTTCTGTTGACAACAGACGATGTTTTACTAAGGGAAAAATGCCTTACCCTCATCTTTGGGTATTTCAGCTGGTTGCCTAGTTGGTCTTCAGGATTATTAAACCACCTAGTGAATTTAACAGCAAAGGTTGCCTTCACTTATGTAGAAGATAGGGTAACTACTGCATCAACGAACACGATTTCACCGTTATTAGAGTTTGTCAGCCTGTATCATGGCTTTAACGGGGAACCCTCCGTCGTTCTTAATCTTCGTGAAACTGAGATGTTCATAAACTTACTAGTTTATGTCATTGAAGATGAGAGATCTGCTGGGTATTTTATTCGATATGCAGATCAGAAAAGACTCTTTCCACATGTTCCGGATGAAACGCTTTTTGAAACAGTGCTACAATCATCTCAAACCACTGCTGAATCAATCAAGTTTAAAGAACTATTATTGGAATTAAATACTTGCAAAAATATTTCTAGTCGACAACTCGCTTGTCTTCTCTTTTGTAAGCAACGTGAAGATCAGCTTAGTTTTGGTCAGCTAAACGAACTTCTTAAGATGATGCTCTATTTCCCCTTTCGTTCTGATGAGTTATTGCGGCAAGATTTGAATGAAATTCGGAAATGTTTTGTTGAACACCAGCTTTCTAAATTCGACTGTTTTGGATATCTCTTGCAAGATTCTAAGAAGGAGCTTATCTCCCTCTGTCAAGGAATAAGATGGGACCCAGAATCATTTGAACGTTTGGTGAGACGGCTTTCTCCAAAAACGGGATCTAGTGACTTATTGCAATTGTTCTCCTTAGTTCATGATTATTCATTCCCAGCTGATTTGATTGATTCGATCATTGAACCTTCTATTGAGGAATGTTCTGCTTCGAACTTGATCTCTGAGGTCATGACAGTTCTATTGAACGATGTTTTGCAACCATTTTTGAGCTTCGATGATTCTAATCGGTCGATGGACAAATGGGTAGATTGGGCAATTTCTAGTGCTCGATCTCTTTGTAAACAGGGGTGGAATTTTGATAAACTTTTTGGATGGTTAGAACAAACTGGTAATCGAATTCCAACAGGATCTAGATCTCTGAACGGAATCAAAGATATCGCAGCGCTCTTGTCATTTGCAGCTGATTTTCAGCTCCAGCTTGAAGAGAACAGCTTTTATGAGATGATTAATCAACGAATCGCTTCTGACGAAGGGAAAATTTTAGAATCTTTACACACAACCTTAGTGAAACTTCATTTGCCAGCCTATAAAGAAGAAAAGAGTCTTGACGTTTTACTAGAAGAAATTGGATTGCCCGCGAATAATCCCCCATGCTTCAGTTTCACTCAAAAACTCAACATTGGAGAAATCAAAGAGTGTTTAATGAGAGTAGATCAGCTTTATGTGAATGGGGTAGTAGACACAATGGATTCAGAACAACGAATATCTTTGAGACCGATTAATGAATGGTCAATGGAAGATATTAAGGTTTGGGCGGAGAATGAAAAGAGGTTAAGAAAGAGTGAATCGGGAGCTTCTTCATCTTGTCAGGGTTTTGATGTTGCTGTCATCTTAGCCATTTTTAAGCGAGCTTCTGTGTTATTGTATAAATATGAAGCTCGAACCGTTCAGCTTATCTCAGCACTCATATTATCTGGTGGGACAAACCCTATTCTTTCCCAAATTGCCACGGGAGAAGGGAAATCTTTTATCATTGCAATGATTGCTGTGATAAAAGCTCTCCAGGGAAAGACTGTTGACGTATTGACAAGTTCTCCCGTTTTGGCGATGCGGGATGCAGAATCTTACAAATCTTTTTATGAATTTTTTTCTCTCGAAGTTGCTAATAACGAAGATGATCGCTATCAATCTGGAATGAAAGCTTGTTATAACCAGGATGTGGATATCGTCTATGGGGATCCTAGCAACTTCCAGTTTGACCTACTCCAAGATGAGTTTAGCGGATTAGGAACCCGTGGAAAACGTTGTTTTAAGTCTAGTGCGGTGATCATTGATGAGGTTGATAGCGTTCTTATTGAGGGCAATGATACGACAGCGATGTTGGCGAGTCCAATGCCTGGGATGCAAGAGCTAACGCCTTTGTTAATTTGTGTTTGGCTTAAACTTGTTGCTTTGGATCCATTAAAGATCTTTCGGTTGTCAAATGGTGAGAGTGGACTGAGGCAGATAGAGGCACAAGAATTAGAAGCTTTTAGAGAAAGTACTGAGGCCCAGTTGTTGACGTATGTCGAAGGTATTACAGAAGGCGAAGAACAAGCAATTAAAATCCCGGAACATTTGAAAGCCTTTGTACGAAGAGAATCTAAATATTGGGTGCATAGCGCTTGGCTTGCCTTCTATGTATTCGAGCCAAAACACCAATATGAGATAAAACTTAATCATGAAGGTGTTCGTTGTATCGCTCCTATTGATTTTGCCAATACCGGGGTGATCCAAGTTGGAACCTCATGGGGAGAGGGTTTGCATCAATTCCTTCAAATGAAGCACGATCTCCCAGTAGAACCGCTCACATTAGTGACAAACTATTCATCGATCTATTCCTACATTAAACGGTATCCCAAAACCAACCGTATTGGAATCACAGGCACTCTAGGTTCTATTGCAGTGAAAAAGCTCTTAAATCAGATGTATGGCTTTCAGGCGATTGAAATTCCGACAGCGCTGTTGAGAAAGCAGCTCAAGCTATCTCCAAGAATCTTATCTAACAGTGAATCTTGGATCGATTCAATTGTTTTGGGGGCCATTCGGGAGGCTCAATTGGGTCGTGTTGTTTTAATCATCTGTGAAACGAAAGGTATTTGCAAGGAAATGAAACAGATATTGTCTATCCTTTCTCCTCATACTATCTTATACAAATATTCAGATAATAAAAGTGAGACAAACTATTTCCTAGATAAAATCCATGATGGAAATACAATCATTGTTGCAACAAACTTAGCGGGGAGAGGTACTGACATCAAAATCTCTCAAGCAGTGATAAACAAAGGTGGAGTACATGTTTGCTTAACGTTTCTCTCAGCAAATAGCCGGGTTCAACAGCAGGCTTTTGGTCGCACTTCTCGGCGAGGGGAGCCAGGAACTGTGCAGTTGGTTTTGAATCATGAGATACTAAAAGGTCAGTTGCTATCTACGCCTGATCAGCTATTTAACCAATTAGATTCAAATCCAGAGCTGATCGAACGCTTTCGAGACGAAGAAGAAAGTGTGAACTTGGAAGAGCTTGAAAATAAGAGGTTACCTGAGATTAAATTGCAAGATAAGCTATTCCTAAAATACCTTCGCTTATTGAAGCAAATTAGAGAAGCGGATGAAAGGAGGCAAAAGGAAAACTTCGTGGGATTCTCGGCTAGTTCTATCTATCGCGAAGAAGAAATTAAAATGAAACGCGAAGCTCTTCAAGAGCGTTGGGGACAGTGGTTAAGAGAATGCTCTTCTTTCAGAAAGGATTATGAAGACATCAGAGAATTTAAACAGATTGTGGAAAATAAATTTAAGAGCTTTAAAAAACAGATGGTCGAGGCTTATCAATCAAGCACAATTATTGACAATCCTATTTATTTTATTCGATTAGGCAATGAATTACTTAACCGTTCAAGCGTTTTTTATTGTTTCCTTTCAAAAAGGTCGCTCTGTAAGCGTGCGATTCGGGAATATGATCGTGCGATTAAGTTGGACCCAATATTTTCTTATAACGCGATGTATCATAAAGCATATGCACTCATCCAACTCAATAGGGAGGGATATAAAAAAGAGGCAAAGGATGTCCTTCGAACGATGCAGTCGGCATTGTTAAATGGACCGATCCAACAGCTCGATGCTGTGGCGTTGTTGATGGAAAAATATGAGAGAAAAACAAATAAGACGGAAAACAGTAAAAACCAAGACAACTCGATGTCCTTTAGTGAACTTAAAAGAAGTCTCGAGCAAGAGCGGCAGGTCTATGGATTGTTGATACAGTCCTCAGATCAAGGAATCAAACAAATTGAAGAATCAGAGAAATTAATAGAAGTTGGAGCCCTTACCCCTCCTTGTTTCAGCCAAGTGGTTCGTCCTAGATTGACCCTCGAAGAGGCAATGCTTCAATTGCAAAACGAACCGACCACTTCTCAAGTTCGACTTACTCTTCATCATTTGAAGGCTCATCGAGATCTTACTATTCATTCACAATTGGAAAATACTTTAAAGGAACTTGTCCCCGATATTCAGGGCATTTATTTGTCTTTTCGCAGTGAGGACCTTTATTCTGAACGAGGCCAAAAATATAGCTTGCGAGCGCTATTGCCGATTAATCGACATCGTATGTTAAAGATTGAGATCGAGCGTTCTGCTGAATCGGAAGGAGCCACCAGTTCTGAAATCGACGGGAGATCTATAAGTTCGTCATCATCATCTTCGTCGTCGTCATCATCATCTTCGTCGTCGTCATCATCATCTTCGTCATCATCATCTTCTTCTTCTCAATCGACTAGTGAAAAAGCTATTTCGGTTGGGGAACATTTCGAAAGAGGAGGGGAATTGTTAAGAAAAGCTGGAGTGAACTTTGGAAAGACAATTAGTTGGAGCACTAGACCCCTAACGGATCTGATTGTCAACAAAACAGAGCGGCTTAAAGACCTATGGATGAACTGTCGTGATACGGTGCATATTCCGGTGACTTTGACGTTAAGAAATTTAAAGTCATCGGAGATTTTGAATAAATTGAAGAAATATCAATTCAAAGAAAGTCAGTTGTTTGGAATTGGCCCTTTTGAACTCACTTTCGATTTGTTAAATAGTCTGAAAGAGCAAATGCCTCCGGATTTCAATATTAGTTTATGGCATCCACCAAAATATATCGAAGGAAGTGAGGCCTGGGATCACCATCCTGCAAAAGAGGTAAAGTTATCAGAACTTACATTTGATGTCGAAGGAGGGGAGATATCGATTTTAGAATGCTCAGAATTCCTTCTAAAACAAATTTTGGAACTTGTGAATACTGAAAAGTCATCTTTGACATGGGTCTTGCATCAGTTAGATCAACCATTTGCGAATCGATGTATTAAAGAGGCCTCTCATCCTATTTCCCACCCGATGACAATTTGTTTTGTCGGATTAAATGTTGAGAACGCTGTTAAGATTGCAGAACTTACGGAACACGAGCATAATCATGCCATCTTCTCTATTGAAGGAATATCTCCACGAACCGCTGAAGAGATTATCAGAAAAGCTGATCGTGTAGAACAAAAAGTGCTGATCAAACATCGTAAAATTAAAGATGACTTTTCGAAAATCAATGAGAAATCTTCTTTTATCACTGACCATCGCTTGAATGGCTATTGTTATCTTTACGATATTGACGAGCAACTTCCATTACCCTGGAAAAGCGTAGTTTTGTTAACAAGTTTGAGTATGGCTCAGATTGCAGGTGGGATCGCTTTAATGACTTTCACGGCAGGTTTTGGAGCAAGTGTTGGTCAAGGACTAATCGCTGAAGGTGCAGTTGATGCAATTCGAGCATTTAAAACAATACACCATCGCGAATTTGATCCTGGCAGTTATCTCGTGCAGAAGGCTGTCAGCTTGTCCCTCATCCTTATTTCTGGTGGTTTTAGCAACATCTGTAAGGCTAAGGCTGCGAGTCAAGTTACTAAGGACGCGATGAAAATAAAATCCGCTTTTCTTAAGTCGGTTACCACTTATGGAGATGCATCTTATCAATCAGCTCAATCAGCAGCATTAATTTCTCGTAAGTTAATCGTTTCTATTCAGCAAATGGGGCTAGAGCTTGGTGAAAATGTTTCTAAGGAAATTGTTAGAACTTCTTTACAACGTTCTACAAAGGCGATATTAAATCGGGTTGAACCATCTCTTAAGAAGAATATCAGAGTTGTCATTCAAGACATGTTTAAGAAAGATTTTTGGAATGGGGCCTTACATAAAATGTTTGCTGTGGACGCTTTTTTAGGCAATAAAAATCAATTTCAGATTCTTGAAACAAAACTCAGAAGCTTGATTGTCAATGCGGACATTGAGGGGCAACGGTTGACTGTATTTGATCGTGAAGTTTTGGCTGAATTTGAGAAGGCTTTTGATCAATGTCTGAATGAAACAAGTCAGCAATTGAGAGATGTAAAGAAAATTTTTCGAGATAAACTGATCATAATGGGGCCCGATTTTGATAAAATTTGGAATTTACTGATCCAAGCAGAAATTATTAGTTCTAATGGGATGATCGACCTCGAAAAAAAAGCAGCCTACGAAAGTAGGCAACTTCTTAGAGGTCAGACAAGTGCTTCTCAATTTATGAAACTCGATCTCAGGGAGAAGCGAACTAAGCAGATTCTTGATGTGGTTGCAATGTTTAGGCGCTATCTTCGAGATGATTATTACGTTCAAAAGCGAGAGTTGATTGAATTAATCCACACGCTATTCTATAAACAGTTTGAACATAGCCTCACAAATATTGCTCAAACAGCGAATATTGCAGTATCAACCGCAGCAGGTATTGGAATTGGTGTTGGATTTTGTCATGCTTCACAAGCAGGGCAACCGACTAGTCAGGATAACTCTGAAGAGGTGTTTGCCGATATGGATGATGGGGTTTCAACTTCCAGTGCTCGAGATAATAGACTTAATATTACTTCTAAACATCATCGGGTGAAGATTTATCACAAACATCCGTCCCACAGGAGTGCGACTTCACGGATCAATTTACATCGTCATCATCACCATAAGCTCATTCATCTATCCACTTCTCATCGAGCGGTGATGCCATCAGCTAAGCCACTATTTAATACTGTTGCTAGAACATCCGTACGTGATTTCACATTTAAAGCGATATGTTATGGAATTGCTGCAGGGTCATTACAAGCCCTTCATGCGACCTGCTGGTCAGAGTATCAATATAGTTTGAAACGTATCGAGGAACAAACACAATGCTTGTTGTCCCTTACAGCGATTTCAGAAGCTTCAGAAATCGTAATGATTTCTCGCGATTTGAAGGTTGAACAAATCAATTCGATTAAAAAATTAATCGGTCAGCAGCTCATTGAAGAAATGGTCAGAAATCAAGAAGGGTTGAACGAAGAAACTATCGAGATGCTTGATGTTAAGATCAATCTTATTCTTGATAAATGCAATGAGGATCGAAAGCGAGAGAGGAGCCCCATTTTTCAAGAACGTGACAGAATTAAGATATGCGAAGAGAAATCATTGGTTCATCCCTACTTGAAAGAATTGCTCAAAGGGTGGAACCATTACAAAAAGCTTGAGGAGATAGAACGTGAAGCATTAACAAAGTTTTTGGGATATATTGATGATCACCTGTTGTTAGATAAAGGGGTGACGCTCGCAAAACAACAGCAGTATTGTGAATTGGGGGTGCTCATGCAAATGGGTAATGGGTCTACAGGAGCTTACGTTGGAGGGATCATCATTCAGCATCTGGGAGATGTGGCAAAGACGTTTGTCGAAGGGAAAAAACAGTCTATCCAATTACATGCTCGTTTACAATGTATGTCCATGGCGTTAATGCAACAAACTCTTGCTCAGCAGTCCACAATTCAGGAAGAGATCTTGCATCAAACAGAACAGCGTGAAGCTATTGTAGAGAAAATCATTTCCCATCGAACTGAAATTGCTAAGATCATTGAAGAGAATTATGGGGAATTCTTGGAGGAATTGTATAAAGTTGGTTTGATAGAAAGTCGAGAAGATCGCTTAAGAGAAGTTGAGAGGGTAAAACAAGGATATTTTTCTATTAAACAACAGATTGATGAAAAAGTGCTTTTACAGTTCTCTTTAGTTCAGGCTAACTCGAGTGCTCCTGATTTTCTCACAGAATGTGTAAAACAAGCGACTGAAATTGTGCCGAGGGTGATGGATGTTGTCAAAGAAATTTCCGCGAAGGATGGAATTCATGTCAGAGACTTCTCTCAACAGATTGAACGGACGATGCGAGGACTTTATAGCGAAGGAGCATCTTCAAGCAGCTCCCCAAGTATGGTTACCCTGTCAAGCTAGTTTGATCAGGGGGTAACAGGCTTGGAATTATACCAAGGATTTAAAAAAACGAGTAAGACCAGCCCTTTGATTTCTACAAAATAAAAATTTGAGGGTTAGATTGGATGAATAAAAATTATAAAGAAAGAAGGAGTGCATCATGGCAGGAGTTTCTGAACTGGGAAGGCCATCACAAAGCGAACCCATTTTTGCAATTGGAACCCAACAAACGCAAGTGATTAAACAAATTGACGATATAGCAAAGGGGATTGTCGATGAGTTTCGAGAGCGAGCATGGGATCGTACACAAACGTTGAGATTGGTAGAAATTGAAAAAAATAGTACTCAAATCAATGAACTTGTAGCTAAATCAGCAGCAGAAGACGACAATCGGCTGAAGCAACTCGCTTCAGAAATTGTTCAGAGAGTTCTAAATTTGATTACACAACCAATAGCAGATCAATCTGATGACGGAGCATCAACTACAGCACAGACTTTACCATCGACTGAGACATCATCGAGCAGCTTATCTAGCTCATCAAGTGAATCGGGAAAACTTCTACAAAGTGAAACCATCTTTTCAATTGAGACTCAACAGGAGGAATTGATTGAACAAATCGGCAATATTTCAAAAGGCATTATCGGTGAGATTCAAGCACGCGTATGTGCTCATGCACAAAAAATCATTTGTGAGATAATTGGAGAAAATTCAGAACGTGAGATATTTGGAGAAAGTACAGAAAGTGACATAATCAGAGAAAATTCAAAAATTGGAAGAATTTTTACTTTGTGTTATGAGAGACATCTGGCCGCGATAGCAGAGGCTTTTCAAAATCCTGATCCGCAAACGTGTGCTTTTATGGTTAAAACTTTTACAGCCGCTTACGAACTTACGAAGGCTTCGTTAGAGGCTATCTCGAGAGCTAATGTAGAAATTGTAAAAACAGGTGCGATAGATCGAGCCTTTTTTCATGAGTGCACTAAACAAACAGGGTTAATCATTTCACAGGTGAACCAGCTAGCGATAGAATTAGCTAAAGTCGAAGATGGAAGGTTTAAGGTTATTGCCTCAGAATTAGGTCAGACAGTGCGACGTATGGTCATAGAGGGGAAAGGGCTGAACCAAAGCTTGATCCCATGGGCAAAGAGTGTGTCATCACGAGCTGTGGCTAGTTCTTCAGCTCCTGGTGGGGTACCAGCGATTGAAGGGCCTGCGGCACCTATTGAAACCTCAGCGACGGCGCTTGCAGCTCCAATTGAAATTCCAACGACGGCGCCTGTTGTTGAAACCCCAACGACTTCGGAGCAAACTGGAGATGGAGGAGGATTAACCTCATCATCTTCATCATCCTCTCGATGGGATTAACTAATTCATCATGATTTAGCATGCTGAATTCTGTTGAAGCCTTCTTCTTTTAGGAGAAGGCTTCGCTTTGCGTACAAAGAATTTTTAATAGGAGACAATTATGATGCAAGGATTATCGGGGTTATTTTCAACTACTTCAAACTTCAGAAAAGGGAGCATGCAAACTGGGTATGTTGGGCGGATGGTTCAGCAATTAGAGAATAAAGTTGGCTCTTTGATTGAGACTAGTAGAATCATCGGTCTTGCGAAAACCCGCTTGGAGTTGTCTAGAATTGCTGTTGATCATGAAATTGCCACACAAAGGCAGTTGCTTCAACATGAAATCAATTCGATGCAAAATCAATTACGAATTTTGGTAGAGCCAAGTGCTCGAGAAGGCGAAACAAGTATTTCAGAGAGTATGGGTGCTTTAGAAGGGTATATTCGAAATTCTATTCAGTCGTTTCAACATCTCACACAAATTCTTGAGGAGAGGAGTACAGATCGATCTGTTCATGAATTTGCTATAAGGCCATTTGAAGAAACAAAATTGGTGAGGCGATTAGGAAAACTTCAGGGAATGGTTCAGGCAAATCAGTTCGTTTCTCTCCCACGTGAGTCTGTAGATATAATGGTGATTAAATTAGCTAGAAAAATTGTATTGCGTTATCTTGAACTTCAACATGAAGTTCTTTCTTTAGGTGCGGAGTCTGGAAACTTAGTTGAAAGGATTCAAGGCATACAATTGGAAGTTTCGAGAAAAAACTTTGAAATTTCCAATGAATATATAGATCGAAGTGTCGGTTTCGTACGAGGAGAAGAATTGTCGACGGCGGATAGCACTAGTGCGAACGTGAAGATTTTAAAAATATGTGTAACAGCACAGCAAGAACTACTTATGAGATTGGTTCAACAAATGACGGCTGTTGCGCAAGAAAATAGTGTTGACGCAGATTCGATCGTGACTGTTTGTCGATCTGGGGCAGAACGGATTCTTGAATTGTTGCATGAAATAGGCGGGTTCATTTTTCCTGAGGAAAGGCCAAATTCTCAAACTTACCATTTGCAATCGAGGTTATTAGAACTCGCTAAAGCACTTTTACTGGAAGAGGATAGATTGCGCCAAATAGTCTTTAGAAGTTCAGAAGATCATGAATTGCGGCTCATAAGGATATGTGATGCTTCTTCTGGAATCGGACAAGAAATATCTAATGCATACCAACAGCATCTCTTGCGGTTGGTTTCGGTTATTCAGATGAGCAACAGTGAAAATAGAAGACTCAAGATGGAATTTCTTGTAATTGAATACAATCGATTACGTGAGACTGCTGGTGATTCAACATCCCGCGCAATGGTCGAAGTCGTAAAAGCAATATTATTAAGTGGTTCATTGGAATTTCGTAGACTGAAGCCAATTTTGGTTGAGCAGATAGCCTCCTTTGCGGAGAGGATGGATCACTCTTTTGCTTTGCAAATTCAGGAAATACTTCGTGAATATGAGGAAAGATCTGTTCCAGAAAGCAGTTCTCTTACAGTGTCTTCTTCATCAATTAGTGGACTCCCAATGACGGCTCCTGCAGTTGAAACTCCAACGACTTCTGAGCAAGGTGGAGGTGTAGGAGGATCAACCTCATCATCTTCATCATCAACTGGTCCGGCTTCGGATCTAAACCACTCAATATCAGATCCTGCATTTTTCCTAGAATGTAGCAGACAATCTAGTCAGATTGTCACACAGATCACTCAAATGGTTAAAGAATTGTCAAGGCTGGATGATGATGAGATAAATCAGCTCAGCAGAGGAATAATTGAAGGCATCCGACCTTTGATTCCTAGTGGAACCCCAGCGATTGCAGATCAACCTGAAAGTGGCGGAGGATCGATCCCATCACAATCTTCATCTTCTAGTGGTATATAAGGTAGCTAATCATCATGTAGTATGCACGTGAAGGAGTTTTGTGACCAGAATGTGAGTCAAGATTAATCCAGACTTCGGTATTAAGTAATTAAAATGCAAGTTGTCAAAACTGGATTTATGAGTTTTTCTGGTTTTTCAGCCACGTCTGGAAAGGGGCGGACTCTCTGATGGCATCGAATTCCCGTTTTTCAATGATTTGAGGGAGGTTGGGCAGCCCTAAATCCACAGCGCTGCGAAGCCAGCCTACGGCAGGGACTGCCTCTCCCATGATTGCATAGGAAAGGGCATTGATGAGTGCAGCATCTAGAGAAGGCTGTGTCTGGTAGGCCTGCGTCCCCACTTTGACAGCTTCTTCCCACTCTTGAATGCGGTATGCGACCTGCTGCAAGAGATGGAGATATTCAGGCGACAGACGTTTCTGAAGGGGGAGCAGCCAATCGTACGCTTGTTTATACTGCCCTTGCTCTGCTAACACCCTCGCACCATACTGCGATGCTGAGACGTATAAGAGCCCTTTTGGCGCTTCATTTCTGATTTCGATAAATTTATCTAGAGCGTCCTTAGAGCGTCCCGCTTGCAGAATTTCTACCCCTTCTTGTAAGAGGTTTTGCAGATGTTTATCTGAATCGACTTGTGCCATTCCTCTCGCTTCAGACCAGCTGCGATAACTTTCAAAGGCCATCATGAGGAATAATATTCCGATGATCACCTGCTGATAAGCAAAAAATGCCAGTCCAAGAATAACACCGATGAGAATGCTGAGGAATAACGAAACTTTTAGTCCTTTCACCCCGAAGAGCCCTTCTAAGAAAATCCGCATGAGGTGGCCGCCATCTAGTGGGATGACAGGAACGAGGTTGAGGATTGTCCAAAACAGATTCACTTCGACAGAGACTTGCAGGGCGTAGAATAAAAGAGGGTGGCTTGAAGATACGAAGGATAAAGCATAGCTGGAGAGGAAGAAGAGGGCGAAGCCGGCTAGTGGCCCATTGAGAACGATCAAAAAATCGCTCCAACGCGCGAGATCTCCTTTTCCAAAACGGCGTGTCAGGCCGCCGAGTCCGACGAGGTTGATTTCAGCCCTCTGGCCGAAGGCGACAGCGGTGAGGGCGTGGCCATACTCATGGATCAGGATGGAAACTAAAATGACGGCGGCCCAGATGACGGTGCCTAGAACTGATCCGCTGTTGAGCCAGCCAATCATCGCAATGAGCACCCAAAAAAATGTATGGATGTGAATGGGAATGCGTCCAGGAATAGAAATCATAGTTTTCTTGCTTGAGTTAATGCGTATTGAATGGCTGCTCCCATCTCTGCTGGTGTCTCGGCGATGGTGACGCCGACGGCTTTGAGAGCGGCGATTTTCTGCTGGGCTGTTCCCTGCCCTCCGGAGATGATTGCACCGGCATGACCCATGCGCCGTCCTGGAGGGGCTGTTTGACCTGCGATGAAGGCAGCAACGGGTTTTGTGCAATGTGATTGAATCCAGTCGGCAGCATCCTCTTCGGCCTGTCCTCCGATTTCGCCAATCATCAAGATTCCTTCAGTCTGAGGGTCTTCCTGAAAGAGTGTTAACACATCGATGAAGGAGGTGCCGTTGAGCGGGTCTCCGCCAATGCCAACGCAGGTGGATTGTCCAAGGGCTAGTTGCGTTGTCTGCCAGACAGCTTCGTAGGTGAGGGTCCCTGACCGGGAGACGATGCCGATGTTTCCTTTCCGATGGATATAGCCGGGCATGATTCCCATTTTGCATTCACCGGGAGTGATGACACCGGGGCAGTTGGGGCCGATGAGGCGGCTTGTTTTGCTTCTCCGCATTACCGTGCTCACTTTAAGCATGTCGCGCAGGGGAATGCCTTCTGTAATGCAGACGATGATTTCAATGCCAGCGTCTTCAGCCTCTAAGATGGCTTCAGCAGCAAAAGGAGGGGGGACAAAGATGAGGGATGCGTTGCATCGAGTGGCTTCTTTGGCTTCTAAAACGGTATCAAAGATGGGAAGGCCGAAAATTTCTCCTCCGCCTTTGCCTGGCGTGACTCCTCCAACATATGTCGGAGCGTAAAGCATCCCTTGTTCGGTGTGGAAACGGCCCGCTTTTCCTGTGATACCCTGAGTGATGATGCGTGTGTCTTTATTGACTAGGATCGACATGTTATGATCCTCTCTTCTGCTTGGCGAGTTTCACTGCTTGCTGCGCAGCCTCTGTCAGGCTATTTGTATTGACGATATCCAATCCGGACTCTTCAAGGATTTTTCTCCCTTGTTCGACGTTAGTCCCTTCCAGTCTGACGACAAGGGGGATGCCGATGTGCTGATCTTTTGCAGCGGCAATGACCCCTTCCGCAATGGTGTCGCAATTCATGATCCCTCCAAAGATGTTGACGAGGATCGCTTTAGCTTTGGGGTCTGAGAGGATGATTCTAAATCCTTCTGCGACCTTATCAGCAGAGGCGCTGCCGCCAACATCGAGGAAGTTTGCCGGTTCTCCTCCAAAAAAATGGATGAGGTCCATTGTCGCCATGGCTAATCCCGCTCCATTGACCATGCATCCGACATCTCCTTCAAGAGCGACATAAGCGAGGTCATGGGCGACGGCGCGCGCTTCGTAAGGGGAAATCTGGGTTGAATCAAACATCTGTTTTAAACCTGGCTGTCGGTAGAGTGCATTGTCATCGACGGTGAGTTTGGCATCGAGGGCGATGAGATGTCCTTCTGCCGTTTCAATCAGGGGGTTGATCTCGAGGAGATTAGCGTCGCTTCCAACGAAGGCTAGGACAAGATTTTTTACGATGGCAATGCCTTCTTCCGCTGTTTTACCATTCCATCCCATGAATTTGGCCAGACGCAGCAGCTGATAGGTGCGGAACTGCCCTTCTTCAGGGAGCGGCAAAGTCAAAATTTGGCTAGGATGTTCTGAGGCAACTTGTTCGATGTCGACCCCTCCGACGGGAGAGGCGATGAGGATGGTCTGGCTGAGCTCTCTACTGATGGTCAATCCTAAATAGTATTCATGAGCGATAGGGATAATCGGAGAAATAAGGAGCTGATGTGCCACCATCCCTTCCGGGCCAGTTTGTGGGGTGATGAATTTTTTGCCGAGGAGTTCCCGCACAAGAGCTCTGATTTCATCAGGATGATGGCCGAGTTTTACTCCTCCAGCTTTGCCTCTTCCCCCTGCATGGATCTGGATTTTAACGACAGCAGACTGCCATCCTGTCTTTTTGAGAAGGTCATCAACGTCCTTTTCGGAGGCGACTACAAAAAAGTCAGGGATGGGAATGCCGACGTCTTTAAGAATCTGTTTTGCTTGAAATTCGTGAAGGTGCATGGTGATCCCTCTGTTCCGGCTATTTTCATCTTCGCTTTTTTTCTTTTTATGCGCTAAGCTTTTTTTATTGCATCAACTCTCCATTCCAAAGTTTATTCAGAAAGTGCTCCCATGGAAGGACAGTGATACCGTTATCTAACTGTCGAGGTTTAGGATCTAGAGAGACCAATATTGCTCTTTTTGTTGTGTATTCTTCCTGAAAAGCTTTGATCCCTTTGAGATGGTGTCCAGAGATTTGATCGACTCCTTTGATCTCAATGGCAATTTCATGGTCTCCTAAAATGAAATCAACCTCTAAATCTGAAGAGGTATGCCAATATGAAATGGGATATTTTAGCCCTGAATAATGGCTATGGGCGATGAGTTCTTGGTAGATAAAATGTTCGAATGCTTTTCCAAACACCTCATTTTTGGGAACAATGTTTCTACGTTTAAGGAGAAAATTTACTAGACCAACATCGAAGTAGTAAAAGCGTGGTGCTTGTACGACACGTCTTTTAGGGCGCTTCTGAAAAGAGGGGACAAACCCCCCAATGAGTGTATCCTCTAGGATTTCAAAATATTCTTTTACTGTTGGAGCACTTACACCGCATTCAGAAGCTATATTTTTGTATACAACAATATCGCCGTTACTGAACGCTGCGGCTTCTAAAAACCTGCTGAAAGCTGGAATATTTCTCGTCAAAGCTTCTGCCGCGATTTCTTCTTTGAGATACTCTCCTACATAAGATTCCAGTAATAACTCGGGTTGATTTGAAAGATAGTGTCGAGGAATTAAACCATGATTGAGTGCTCTCAACAGATTGAAATCAGGAATTTCTGGATACACTAGTGGTAAAAGTTCGAATCGCAATGCTCGGCCGCCGAGGAGATTAGCCCCACTCCTTTTAAGCTTGCGCGCGCTTGATCCGCATAAAATAAACTGAATGTTTTTATTGACCATGAGCCATTGAACATCATCTAAAAGTTGAGGAATCTTTTGAACCTCATCGATGATAACAGGTAGATCCCCAGGAGGCTCAGCAAGCAACTCCTCAAGCATGAGAGAGGGATTAATCTGCAAACGTCCAAATTCGCTTGAAAGTAGAAGATCGTACTTTAGAGAGTTTGGAAATAGTTCCTTTAAAAGGGTGCTCTTTCCTGTTTGCCGTGCTCCCCACAGAAAACATGATTCATTTCCTCTCAGTGATAAAGTTTGTCTTCGTTTAAACATGTTTAATCCAGGTACAGTCTTATTTTAACATGATAAAGTAAAACTCTCATTTAGATCAACAGGCAATCTCAAATCATCTTACCTTTTTTCTTGTTGTGTGCTAAGCTTCTTTCTGACAACCAAAAGGCTTGCTATGGTTTTTCAATTTTTTAAGTCTAGCTTATCTAAATTTAAATCAGCTCTATCACGCGCCCGTTCTCTGTTCGGTGATAAAATTCGCTCCCTGTTCCAAGGCAAAATTGATGAAAGGACCTTCGAACAGCTAGAGCAGCTCCTTTACGAAGCCGATTTTGGTGTCGCGACAGCGATGGAACTCTCCAATCAAATTAATCTGCTATATCGAGCTCATCCCTCCTACCAGAGAGACGATTATCTCAAAGCGCTGCGCGAACATCTTCTCTCGATTTTAAATAAATATCCAACCGGGTTAGTGAAACTCGAATCCTCTGAACTCCCTCTCATTGTGATGATTGTAGGAGTCAATGGCAATGGCAAGACAACCTCAGTGGCGAAACTGGCTCATCTGTTCAAGGAGAATAACGAAAAGGTGTTAGTTGCTGCTGCTGACACCTTCCGCGCTGCTGCTATCGATCAGCTGGAAACATGGTCGAAGAGGCTTCAAATCGACATCGTCAAAGGTGTTCCGAATTGCGATCCTGCTGCCGTTGCTTTCGATGCTGTTAAAGCAGGAAAAGCCCGACAAGTTGACGTTGTTCTTATCGATACAGCAGGACGGCTGCACACGAAAACACCGCTGATGCAAGAACTTGAAAAAATCAAACGTTCGTGCAATAAAGCTGCTGGGAATGGTCCTCACGAGATACTACTCGTCCTCGATGCGACAACAGGACAAAATGCCCTTGATCAGGCAAAGACGTTCCATAAGTTCACCCCGTTGACAGGCGTCATCCTCACTAAACTCGATGGGACTGCCAAAGGGGGGATTGCTGTAGCGATTCAAAGAGAGTTGGGTGTACCGATTAAGTTTGTAGGGACAGGGGAGGGGATCGATGATCTGCAACCCTTCGACCCTGAGAGTTTTGTCTCGAGTTTATTTGACTAGTGTCTACTCGAGTTTATTAGACACTAGATGCTCAACAATGGGTAACAGGAAGATATGAATAAAACAGATCGAGAAGTGTTAGGGGCCGTTAAAGACATTCTTGCTAACTACCGCCAAGAGGCTGAAAAAAAAGAAGGGGGGCTGCTGTTTCATCAAGCGGCTTTTTCCAAAGAACACTCTCGCTTAGAAGGTCCTGAAGATGACCACCGCCTCCCTTATAAGCGCGATGTCGATCGGATTCTTCATTCGAAAGCTTATGCCCGCTATGTCGATAAGACTCAGGTTGTCTACCTGGTGGAAAATGACCACATCACTCATCGCAGCCTCCATGTGCAGCTTGTCAGCAGTTTCGCTCGCGGGATCGCTGAGATTCTCCGTTTGAACCTCGATTTAGTTGAAGCGATTGCTTTAGGTCACGATGTCGGACATCCTCCCTTCGGACACGAAGGCGAAGGGTACCTGTCTGCTTTGTCAATAGAATATGACAATGGACCCTTCAGCCATCCTCTTCAATCTTGCCATCTATTTTCTGAAATTGAACCTCTAAATCTAGGTCTTGCTGTCTTTGACGGTTTCCTCTGCCATGATGGGGCGATGAATAGCAATCGGGTCATGCCGCAATTCAATAAAACTTGGGACGACCACTTCAAAGAGCGGAAGCAGAAGAAAAACCGGCCTGAGGTCAATATTATCCCAGGGACGTTAGAAGGGTGTTTGGTTAAACTTTGCGACACGATGAGCTACATCGGCCGCGATATTGAAGATGCGATAGATTTGGGAATTCTTAAGAGAGAAGATGTTCCTCATACATGTTTAGGTCGTACGAATAGAGAAATCCTCGGTTTCCTCGCTGCCGACGTGATCCGGGAAAGCTATGGAAAAGACTATGTTGCGCTCTCTGACGAAGCTTTTGAAGCCCTCAGAGTTCTCCGCCGTTTCAATTTTCAACAGATCTACAACCATTCTAAGCTAAAATGCGAATCTTCAAAAATTAAACGGTGCTATCGCCTCTTATTTGAATGGGTTTTTAATGACTACACCCGCCAACAAGACAAAAGCTATTTATGGGTCCATTTTCTGCAGAATAGAAGTGAAAAATACCTTGATCAGACCCCTCCCGTACAGAAAGTGATCGATTATATTGCAGGGATGACCGATAACTTCTTCGTCCGCACGTTCGAAAAGATCTTTATTCCTTCTGAAATCAAATTTTAACGATGACTGCTTATTATTTACTTATCGAAACATCAACAGAAAGGGGAGGGATCGCTTTAGCTGACGCTGACGGCGATGCTATATTATTGTCTCAAGAGCTTCCTCCTGGACTGAATCAGGCGAAATATCTCATGCCGCAACTTGCTGAGGCATTGGCGCCATTCAACTTGCCGCATTCTCTCAAAGCCATTGGCGTAGGCATCGGTCCAGGTTCCTATACAGGCATCAGAATTGGTGTGGCCGTCGCTCAAGCCCTTGCTTATAGCTGGAAAGTGCCCCTCGTTGGTGTTTCCAGCCTCTATGGCTTTCATCCTGAAATCATTGAAGGGCCTTTTGCTGCAGTCATAGACGCTCGTATCGGAGGAGTCTATCTTCTTAGAGGCTTAAAAGAGGGGGAACGCTTAATTTATGACAGCGAACCTACAGCATGTTCATTAGATGACGTTGGAGGGATGTTAGAAGGTGTCTCTCACATCGTCACCCCTTCTGGCCGTTCGTTAAAACAGAGATTTGCGGAACACTACCCGCAGTTGACATGGACGTGGGAAGAGCGTGCCTTTTCTGCCTCAGCTCTCTTCAAGCAGGTTGACCTTGGCTTCAAGAATGGGGCTCTAGTCATTCCTCCGGAGCATCTTGAGATCCTCTATTTGCGGGAAACAGAGGCTCAAAGGGAAAAAAAACGGAAAAATTCAGAGGTATGATGAAAATTCTTGTAACGGGAGCTAATGGCTACATTGGTTCGCAGCTGGTTCCTCTGCTTCTCTACGCAGGACATCAGGTGATTGCTCTAGTGCGGCATAAAGCAAACCTTCCTTTTTCAATCGATTCTCCTAACTTGAGTGTGCTGGAAGTTGATTTACTTGATCGACCTTCTTTAGATATTATCCCAGACGACATTGAGGTTGCTTTCTATTTAGTTCATCTGATGAGCTATGGTAAAGGTTTTGTTCAAGCAGAAGAAATAGCGATTGATCATTTCATCGATCGAGTGAAGACAACTCAGATCAAACAGTTAATTTATCTCACGGGATTGTGCAGCGATATCCAGCTCTCGCCTCACTTAGCTTCAAGATATAAAACAGAATGTAAAATTGTTGATAGCGGTATTCCCTATACTGTGTTGCATGCTGGTATCATCATTGGCTCCGGCAGTGCCTCATATGAGATCATACGGGATCTGGTTGAAAAACTGCCAATCATGATCGCTCCTAAGTGGGTCATGAATTTATGCCAACCTATTGCTATCGAAGATGTCTTTTATTATTTACAAGCGGTGATATTAGATTCTCGGTGCATTAATCAAGTCTTTGATATTGGCGGCCCAGACTGCCTAAGTTATAAAGAGATGCTGTTAACATATGCGAGAATTCGGAATCTGAAGCGATGGTTTTTCATTGTCCCAGTCTTAACGCCTCGTCTTTCTTCTTATTGGCTCTATTTTGTCACTTCTGTCAATTTTGCCTTGGCCTCTTCTTTAGTCGAAAGCGTCAAAAATCAAGCGATATGCAAGGAACAGCGAATAGAAGATGTTTTTCCCCACCGCTGCTTACCTTTTGCAGAAAGCATCCGTAAATCACTCGATTTGATTGAGCAAAACCCTTTGATCCCTAGCTGGAAAGATACCCTTGTATCGCCTGAATTAGAGGCCAAATTATCTAAATTGGGTAAAGTTCCAAGATATGGATGCCTGTTTAATAAACAAGTGATTGAAAGCAGACATCCAGCTTCTGAAGTGATTGAGCGGGTTTGGTCGATTGGAGGTAATCAGGGGTGGTATTTCATGAATTGGGCTTGGACCTTGCGTGGGTTCATTGATAAGTTGGCAGGTGGTGTGGGCTTGCAGAGAGGAAGGTCTCATCCTTCAGATTTAAAAGCTGGCTGCTCACTCGATTTTTGGCGCGTTCTTTTCGCAGATAGAATTCAAGGTAATTTGGTGCTCTACGCAGAAATGAAAGTGCCAGGAGAAGCTTGGCTAGAATTTCATATTGAACCGACCAAAAACGGCTCTCAATTGACTCAAATCGCAACGTTTAGACCTAAGGGCGTTCTCGGAAGGCTCTACTGGTATAGTCTATTCCCCGTCCATTTATTAATTTTTAGGGGGATGGCGAAAAAAATTGCCACTTTCTAGGAAAAAAAGAAATAATTATTGATTCCATTCAACATCCATCCAAATATCGGATACCAAGTTTGCTGGAACATCACGGCTGATCAAGCGCGTTGCTATTCTCACATTTGGGATGTCTGCCCTGCCGGGAATGACCGTCATACTGTAGACATGTGTGTCAAATGACAACCACCCTGATCCTGTTCGTTGAGCGATACCGCCATTTGGCAAGTTGATGACAGGACATGCTTCTCCGTCGATTTCTATCGTAGAAAATTGTACACGGAACTCCCGGTTAAGGATGCCAGCCCCAGGAAGCTGAGGGGTATGCCCCACCATCTCTTGGCTTAATGTGATGGTGTAGTCATTCTCACCATTACGTCTCCAGTCAGTGATATCAACAGATGAAAAAATTTGGTGGAAAATCACCGTACACCAGGCCCCAAGAGTTGGATCAGCTTCAGCAATCCCAGAATTGAGATTTTCGATGATCGTGCTTTTTAGCGATTTCGGTGGATCTTCCCTCAAGGTCGAGTTCTCAACGGGTGTGTTGCTATGAACCGTTGCTGAGATGGCGATTTCTTGAGGAACATCATCTTCAGAAGGGTCGCGTTGGAGATCCATTTCGTTGTTTTCAGTTTGTTCATCGATTAATTCTTTTTCCTCTTGGCTTGAGTCCGTTTCACAAACCATCGGACTGTCTGGATTCATCTTATTATTATTAGGGATAGGAAATGGATTGTCGGGTGAAATGCCATATCTCTCACACTCCTCTGGAGTAAGCGGAGGTATATCGAAAAATTCGTCACTATCTGTGTCATCTATACTATCAGTTTCATCGTCTGAGTCTTCAATTTCTTGACCTTGATTTAAGTTCACAAGGGGTTTAATACCGAGTTGTTCAAGCTCTTCTGAAGAGGGTTCTTTCATTTCGTAGTAAACTGTGTCATCTTCACTTTCATCACTTTCGATGCTATCTTCTTCTATAATACGATCTTCATGTTCAAGAGAGGCTTGTTGTGTTGCATTTGGCATCGCATCAGTATGTGGATTGGAAGAAGGATCTTCAACGGAGACACGTTCTTCGGAGACAGTTAAGCTCGCTCTTCTCCTCGCTTCTGCTCCCATCTGATCAGCTAACTCTGCACAGATTTGAGCTGAAGTTTTGAACTCTCCGTGTAATTTGAAATTGCAAATTTTAGAAAAGAATTTTATTAAAAACCCTAAAAACTTACTGTCGTAATATTGTTTTTTATTTTCTGAGATTAATCTGATTTTCCCTGATAATTCTAAAAGATTTTGAGATTCGTATAATTCATTTAAGTTATTTTTTATATCTGCAACTAATCCACGAATGGAATTTTTTGCTTGTGCTGGGCCAATTTGTAAATTCGTTAGAGAATCAATTCTTGTATAGGCACTGTTTGTTGTGTTTATGTCATTATTGGTTTGCATTTTTTTTACCTATTTTATACTTTAAAAAATCGATTGTACCACATTTTTATAAATTTTTTATAAATTGTAAAAGAAACTTGAAAGAGTAATGCAAAATCTATATGGACTTTATGGACAGATATGGACATGTTTTGTGATGAATTAATCTAATTTTTTTGTCCGTTTTCGTCCATAAAGTCCATAAAGTCCATTGTCAAGTGCTTTTGTTCGATTAAGTTGGGGTTTGAATAGTTACAATTTTGTTCTTGTGAAGTTTTCAACATCTCTCTAAAATGATTTTTCGTTTATAAATTAAATTGAGATCAACTATGTCTGCATCTTTCCCACTCTTAAGGCTTCGGCGGCTTCGGCAGCATCCCATTTTGCGAGATCTAGTCCGTGAAACTGAGCTCAATTGCAACGATTTAGTCTTTCCCCTTTTTATTAAGGGAACAGAAGGAGAGAAAAAGGCAATTGACTCGATGCCAGGGATCTATCAACTCCCTGTCAATGCCCTTGAGAGTGAGGTTGAAGAGCTTCTAGAATTGGGGGTTAAAACGGTGATCCTCTTTGGCATCCCACCCCATAAAGATCCTGAAGGTTCTGATTCCTGCCATGATGGCGGAATTATTCAGCAAGCCATCCGGAAGATTCGAGCTGTCTCTTCAGAAATGTTAGTGATTTCAGATGTCTGTTTCTGCGAATACACCGATCATGGCCACTGTGGCGTTCTAAGCAACAAAACCGGACGGTTAGATGTCGATAATGATGAAACACTGATTCGGTTGGTTAAACAGTCTGTCAGTCATGCTCAAGCAGGGGCCGACGTATTGGCTCCAAGCGGGATGGTCGATGGTATGGTCCAGGCCATTCGTCGAGGACTTGATGCAGCGGGGTTTGAACATCTCCCCATTCTGAGCTATTCTGTCAAGTATCGCTCCTCCTTATATGGTCCATTTAGAAGCGCTGCTGAAGGAGTTCCGACTTTTGGGGACCGCAGCACTCATCAGATGGATTGTGGAAATGCTCAAGAAGCACTCAGAGAGGTTGCACTCGATGTTCAGGAAGGCGCTGATATGTTAATGGTGAAACCGGCACATAGTTATTTAGACGTCATCTACCGGGTTAAGCAAGCTTATCCTCACATCCCCCTCGGCGCCTATCATACGAGTGGAGAATACAGCATGATTAAAGCTGCGGCTCAGAGGGGTTGGCTGAATGAGAAAGAGGCTGTCAGAGAAGTCCTACAAGGGATTCGCCGTGCGGGAGCCGATTTTATTATCACTTACTTTGCTAAAGAGTTTGCTCTTGAGATGAGCCGTTAATTGGAGAAAAAATGTTGAGCTAAGTCTTCTATTTGACGATGTGGACTGAATGTATCCTCCCCATCCCATACGCATCAGTTGCTATGCTGGATTTCGAGTCGATCTTATAAAGATCTTTCTTGAAAAAGAGCGAACACTCCAATTAATGTGTTT
>JAGVJP010000071.1 GCA_020051075.1 Parachlamydiales bacterium | reverse complement strand
TGTACAGCAACGCTATGCGATTGATAACCCGCTTAGGTTTGCAGATTATTGTGGGTGCTGCTGGGGAATTACTGCGAGCGAGGGCCCAGGCCCAAGCACAATTAAGTTAGGAGGAATTGAGCGCATATTTTACGATTATCTGGGCCGCGGTGTGCCATATGGACCCGATGACGGCACGCTCGCACCTTGGGCAGTTGTTGCATCTTTACCTTTCGCTCCGGAAATTGTACTTCCCACGCTAGATTACTGTATTCACCAGGCGAAGTTGACGAAATTTAACCGGTACGGCTTCAAAGCTGCATTCAACCCAACACATCCAGGTGAGCCGGGTAATCCTTATGGATTCTGGGTGTCGCCTTGGCATTTTGGGCTCAATCAAGGACCGATTGTCCTAATGATCGAGAACTATCACAGTGGTCTGATGTGGCAATTAATGCGAGACTGCTCCTATATCAAAACCGGGTTGCAGCGTGCAGGGTTTAGTGGGGGGTGGTTGTGATTGTCGTCAATCCCTGCTCAGGAAAAAAATTCTTCAATCAATGTAGAAAGATTCTACTATTTGACAGTCATTTTTGGAACTAGCACTTGATCGATGATGTAGACAATACCATTAGAATATTCAAAATTAGATTTGGTCAAATCAACATTGTTAACTGTCATGTTGTTGTTATCGGTTTTTATACTAACATGTTGGCCACTGAGAGTCATTAATCCACTATTTTTTTTCAAATCTTCCAAAGTTATTTTTCCTAAGGCTATATGGTATTCTAAAATTTTCGTAAGTATTTCTTTATTGTTCGGTTTAAGCCAATCATCTAAAGTCCCAGGAGCTAATTTAGCAAACGCTTCATTAGAAGGAGCAAATAGTGTAAAGGGACCTTCGCTTTCTAAAACATCGACAAGGTAGGTATTAGAGATAATTTTTGCCAGGGTGCTCAAAGAGGGATTCTGTCGTATTTCTTCTAAGATCGTTTTTTGATGTTCAACTATAGCGGAAATTTCATTCGAATTTCCTGCTAAAGGATATATAAATAAGAATGAACTTAATATTAAAAAGACCATAACCGCATTAATCATAAATTTTCCTTTAATTCGTTCTATTATCGGTATATCTTTGAATTTCGATATTGTCAAGGTGATAAAACAACACAAAGTTTTTTATCAAACGATGGTGTCGGATTGGCCTGCGAGCATCGCTGCCACTGGACTTGCCAATTACTTATGAAGCGGATGAAATGTCTCAAGTACAAAATTTCTGGGGCGAGTATCTAAAAAATTTGCGTGCAGAAAATTTACATGATCTACCAACAAATATTACCCAGGTTCTAATTAAGATTAACGATTGGCTGCGTTTAAATACCGGACTAATCAGCAGCGAGAAATGAGAGCAACGAATTTGATAAGAGGAGGAGATGCACAATGAACGATGCAAGCGCCTAGCATTTGGTGATAGTAAGTGACTGAACCATCTTTGTGCTCCTTTCTACAGCATTGGGGGCAGCAGACTGTAGAGGAAGAGAAACGGCGGCAGGATATTTTTGCAGATCGATCAAAACACAGAGCCAGTTTCGGGCGACTGAATTTATCCTGCCGCCGCAGGCGATCCTGTTTATCTTTGTTTGGTTTTTGATATTTTTTATTCAGTTTGTGTATTTTTTAGATGTTAATATTTCCATATTGACATATTCTCGAATCATATACCATACTGGGGTATGGTAAAAATAAGGAATTCCCATGCCGGATAAATCGTGTTGTCACAATCAACCATCTCAATATCCTTCACACCATAAGCAATTGTCTCATCTAAATAGAGTAAGTGGACAAATAGAGGGGATCAAAAAAATGATCGAAGATGGAAGATATTGCCCTGAAATCCTAACCCAGCTTCGCGCTATACGCTCAGCTATTAAAAGCATTGAATTGCTTATTTTAGATACACATTTGTCCTCTTGTGTATCTAAGGCCTGTCTTTCTAAAAATCATGATGAACAGAGGAAAAAAATCGATGAAATTCGCGAATTAATTAAAAGATTTGAATGAACCCCAACAGGAGGCTTGAATGCTATTTCATAGTGAAACCTTTAACTTTAATGATGTCAGCGGACAAGAGTCTTATGGTATATTAAAAAACAATAAAACATTGTTATTTGGATTCATAGGTATCTCTCTTGTTGCCATAGCATTTCTTAGCATAACCCAATCTATTGGAACGAGTGGAAAAATCTCCCGATTCACTCAGGAAAGGCACTGTGAATGTGATATAGGTTGCTTATGTGGCACCCATTGTATTTGTAGAAAAAATAATCTGAAATAGCATTTTTAATAATAGCTAAAGCTGTTGTTAAAGTCTCTTTCAATAACCAAAAGGAGAAAAAATGAAAACATTATTAGGCTTCTTAGGAGCGTCCCTTATGGCAGTAAGCTTTCTTTCTGCTGCCCCAACAATGAGTCATTGCAATTGCCAAAACTGTGCATGCACATCAGAAAGACATTGTGGATGTTTTTCTAGGTCGGGATGTCAGTGTTTTACTCAAACTTGTCAGTGCGGAGAGAATTGTCAATGTGGTTATAATTGCTCTTGTGGAAGTAATTGTAGCTACAATTAATATGTAAAAAATTGCACAAGTGCCCATAAAATTGAGGTAACCACCCCACTTGCGGGGTGGTTACCTCAATTTGAAACCGCTCAAAGGAAAGTGGATCAAGAAAATCTGAGACTGAGTGAAAAATTAAAAGCTTCCCCTTATACGGCAAAGACAAGGATTCAAAAGGTTCTTAAAACATTGTGCGTTTTTGAGTGGGTCAATGTGAATATCATTAAGAGGCAGCTTGTGTTGCAACTCGATGAGGAAAAATTAAAGACCAAATCTGCATTTGATGGTTGCTATATTTGGACCACCGACGTAAGTGAAAAAGAATTGAGCAACAGGGTGGGATCACACCCCAATTCCCTATTAATCTTTCTTAGGTTGATGCGTTTATTTCCGTGACCGTTTCTAGCAATGAGAAAAAGAAAGCAAAAGACAAGCTTACCCGTGTTGTGATTCATTGTGATGTGGGATTCAACAATAGCATTTTCATTCGAGGAAATGGTGCTAACCTTAGTTGGGATAAAGGAATCATGCTACTGAATACACGGCCTGATGAATGGGTATGGGAACCTGAACAATCATTTAATTCATGCGAGTTCAAAGTTCTCATCAACGACACTCAATATGAGCAGGGAGATAATCACATATTAACCAACGAAAATTGTCTGGAGTATACGCCACGCTTTTGAATTAAAGATGAAATCTTTTATGAGGAAATTATGAACCATTCTGATCATCCTTCGAAGTTAACTTGGGCATCTCCAACTTATATAGTATTATTTGGATTTTTAGTCGTGATTGGCTTTTTTCTCATCACAGAACATGCGGCTCATCTTTTGGGAATATTGCCTTGGTTGCTATTACTTGCCTGTCCATTAATTCATATCTTTCATGGCCACGGACATCATCATGGAGGCGATAGTGATGATAAGGGCAAAGAAAACCAAGAAACACACCACCATTAAGGAGTTCATTGTGGATCATGAAGCCCCAGTTTATCCCCCGGACGCGAGAAAACTCGGCCTTTTAGGGCCGAGATGAATCGCGCCTAATCGCTAGGAGTTTGCTGTTGTTCAATGTATTGACGAATAATAGATAGCGGTGCACCTCCGCAAGCTCCAGCAAAATAACTGGGTGACCAGAGGTTGCCTCCCCATAATGCCTTTTGAATAGTGGGATAATTTTGCTTTCTGATAAGACGAGAAGAGACTCCCTTAAGGCTGTTAACTAATTTGGACACAGCTACTTTTGGAGGGTATTCAATCAATAGATGCACATGATCACCTTCTCCTTCAAATTCTACAAGTGTGGATTCAAAATCTCGACAAACACTTTGAAAAATCTCTCTCAATTCCTGTAATATCAGTTTAGTGAATATTTTGCGTCTGTATTTTGTTACAAAGACCAAATGTACATGCATAAGAAAAACACATGTTCTTCCTCTTCTTAAAGAAATTGACTCATTCATAGACCAAATGATAACATGGCCGCATGATTGTTAGGAAGTCCTTTCACTTTCGCCTCAAAACCACCAAGAAGCAAGCTCGCCTTTTAGATGAGCAGCTGCAGGAATGCCGATGGCTCTATAACGAGCTGCTATCCCAGAGAATTCTGGCTTACGATGAACTGGAAATTTCCCTGACTAAGATCCAGCAGCTCATGTTCTTACCAGAATTGAAAATAGAACGTCCAGGGTTGGAGAAGGTTCACTCTCAAGTCCTTCAGAATGTGGTTGACAGGCTGGATAAGGCATTTAATGGATTTTTCAGAAGGTGCAAGCAGGGGCAGAAATCAGGATTTCCCCGATTCAGAGGAACCCATCGCTACAATAGCTTTTGCTATCCCCAAAGCGGCTTTAACCTTGAGGGGAATGAATTAAAACTGTCCAAAGTGGGACGTTTGCGTATTCTATATCATCGTCCTATCGAGGGTACGATCAAAACCTGCACTTTAAAGAAGAATGCAACTGGTAGTTGGGATGTCTCTTTTTCTTGTGAAGTGGATGTTCGGCCTATGCCTTCCGCTGACAAATCGATAGGTATCGATATGGGGTTGAAGCAGTTTGCCACGTTCTCTGATGGACGAGAGATTGAAAATCCTCGATTTTTCAAGCAGGCAGAAAAGGCTTTAGCTAAGACTCAGAGGCAATGCGCCAAGCTTGCCAAGGGAACTCCTGAAAGACGCAAAAAGGGTAAAGCCATTGCAAAGATTCATGAGCGAATCAGAAACCGAAGAAAAGACTTTTGTCATAAAGAATCTAAAAAGATAGTGAATGAGTATCAGTACATTTGCGTAGAGGATCTGGCAATTAAAGAGATGATAGCCAATTCTTCTTTTGCAAAGAGTATTGCCGATGTGAGTTGGAATCAGTTTTGCCGATACCTCTCCTACAAAGCGGAAGAAGCTGGTAGGAAGATAGGATTGGTAAACCCTGCCTATACGACACAAGATTGCAGCAGATGCGGCCATCGTGAGCTTAAAGAGCTCTCGGAAAGATCTCACGTCTGTGCTCGTTGCGGATATCAAACCAGCAGGGATCTCAACGCAGCACAAAATATTTTGGCCCTCGGACTAGATGGCCTGGGGATAACCCCTAGAAGCCTTCGCCTTTAGGCGAGGGAGTAGTCACCATGATCATGTTCGGTTTTCTCCTTCAATGGCCTACTATATTGACTCTTATCATGTTTCCCATTTTAGTCATCATGTATGTTCGGCTTGCTAAAATTGAAGAGAGTGACATGTATGCCGAGTTTGGAAAGGAATATGAAGCCTATGCTGCCAAAACACCCGCATATATCCCTCGACTGGGCGGATAAACAAAAACATGGGCAGCCCAGAAACCAACCATTGATGCCGAACTAGAAAAACTGCAGCGCGAAACATTCGAATATTTTTTACATGAAACAAATCCTTCTAATGGCCTCGTGATCGACAAAACAGCGGCGGATTGGCCTGCAAGCATCGCTGCCACTGGACTTGCGTTGGCGTCATATTCAGTTGTCACCGCTATTGAGCGAACACTTGCGACGCTGCGGTTTTTCTGGAATAGCCCGCAAGGTCCTGAGCCCGACGCAGCCGGCTATAACTATTCCTATATCAGGACGGGCTTGCAACGTGCTGGATTTTCCGGAGGATGGTTGTAAAGATTAAGTTTTTACTTTATTAAGCCTAAGTGCGTTCAAAATGACAGAAACAGAACTGAAAGCCATGGCAGCACTTGCAATAATTGGATTTAAAAGAAGGCCTGTCAATGGAAACAGGATGCCGGCAGCGATAGGAATTCCTGCCAAATTATAGATAAAAGCAAAGAAGAGATTTTGTCTAATATTGCGCATTGTGGCTCGACTCAAGGTAATCGCTCGCACAATACCATTGAGGTCTCCTTTAACTAAAGTTACACCAGCACTTTCCATTGCCACATCAGTTCCTGTTCCCATGGCAATCCCTACATCTGCGGCAGCAAGAGCTGGTGAATCGTTAATTCCATCTCCTGCCATCGCTACAATTTGTTTTTCATTCTTGAGTTGCTGAACTAAGATGTTTTTATCTTTTGGATTAACCCCTGCATGAACTTCATCAATATTCAACTTTTTGGCCACGGCCTTAGCTGTGTATTCATTATCCCCCGTCAACATGATGACCTTTATACCAAGTTGATGCAAATCCTCTATCGCTTTTGAAGTAGATGCTTTAATTGGATCGGCGACCACAATAAATCCTATGGCTTTCCCATCAATCGCCACAAAGATGGCTGTCTGAGCCTGTTCTTGGGCTTCTTTTGCTTGAGCCTGTAGGCTTGCAATTCCAGTGATATGGTTTTCTTCCATTAAATTCGGCTTACCTACAAACACCTTTTTGCCTTCCACAATACCTGTGACTCCCCCACCTGTAACTGAGTTAAATTGATCGACTTCTGGGATAGTCAAACTTCTTTCCTGGGCTCCTTGTACAATAGCTAAGGCAAGAGGATGTTCACTATTTTTTTCTACGGAAGCGGCTAATCTTAAAAGATCATTTTCTTGCCAATCAGAGGAAGCTACAATCTGCGTTATTCTAGGTTTTCCTTCTGTGAGCGTCCCTGTTTTATCCATCATCACAGTATTGACTTTTTCCAGTCGCTCTAAAGCCTCAGCATTTTTAATGAGCACTCCCATTTCAGCGCCTCGTCCTACTCCGACCATGATTGACATTGGCGTTGCCAAGCCAAGTGCGCATGGACAAGCAATAATCAATACAGCGACAGCATTAACTAATGCAAAAACAAAACGTGGCTCAGGCCCAATCGAAGCCCAAACGATAAATGTGATAATCGCAACTAAAACGACAACAGGGACAAAATATCCAGAAATTGTGTCGGCAAGCTTTTGAATAGGCGCTTTGCTTCTTTGAGCTTCTGAAACCATTTGCACAATTCTGGCTAGCAGGGTTTCACTACCAACTCGCTCTGCTTCCATTAAGAAGCTGCCTGTCTGATTAATTGTACTTCCAGTCACATTGTCTTCAGCTTTCTTTTCAACAGGGATGGGTTCGCCCGTAATCATGGATTCATCGACGAAGCTCGAGCCTTCAGTTACAACTCCATCAACGGGAATCTTCTCACCAGGCTTTACTCTTAATATATCTCCCACTTTTACTTGATCAATAGAAACTTCTTGTTCTTGGCCATTGACTAGAAGATGAGCTGTTTTAGCAGCTCGACCAAGTAAGGCTTTAATGGCTTGGCTTGTCTGGCTTTTCGCTTTGAGTTCTAATACTTGACCAAGGATAACGAGAACAGTAATCACAGAAGCTGCTTCAAAATAGACGAAAAGCTCTCCCTTTTCTTTAAAGGAATCAGGAAACAAGTTAGGAAATACAACAGCAATGGCACTGTAAAAATAGGCCGCTCCGACACCTAAAGCAATCAAAGAGAACATGTTGAGAGAGCGATTAACTAAAGAATACCAGGCTTTTTCAAAAAATGGCCATCCCGACCAAAGCACGATAGGTGTACTAATGACAAATTGAATCCATCGAGAAACAGGATCTGACACAACGCTTTCTAGTTTTAAAAATGGAAACATATTGCTTGTAGCTAGTATCAAGACAGGAATCGTTAAAACAGCTCCGATCCAAAATCTGCGCTGCATATCTCGATATTCGGAATCATCAACTTCTGCTGTAGCTTCTTTTGGCTCTAAAGTCATTCCACAAATTGGACAAAGACCTGGATGATCTTGCTGAATCTCATGATGCATAGGACAAGTATAGATCACTTTATGCGAAGATGGTGTTGGGATCTTTTCTAGTGTCATCCCACATTTTGGGCATATTCCTGGTTTATTTTGTTTGATTTCAGGGTGCATGGGGCAAGTGTAAATGTCGTTCTTTGAAATATTAGATTCTGCAGATGAGTTGACTGTCATTTTGGAATGAGGATTTGATCGATGATATAGACGATACCATTGGGATATTCGAGATTAGATCTGACCACAGCTGCATTGTTAATGGTCACTTTGTTGTTATCGAATTTTATACTAACATGCTGGCCTTCAAGAGTCATCAATCCTTTATTTTTTTTCAGTTCCTCCAAGGTCATTTTACCCAAGACTATGTGAAATTTTAAAATAGCCGTTAGTTTTTCTTTATTGCTCGGTTTAAGCCAGTCTTCCAAGGTTCCAGGAGATAACTTTGCAAATGCTTCATTTGAGGGAGCAAACAGAGTAAAAGGACCTTGGCTTTCTAAAATGTCGACAATATTAGTCTTAACGATAATTTTTGCCAGAGTGCTTAAAGAGGGATTTTCCAATACTTCATCGAGGACCGTTTTTGGATGTTCGATCTTTGAAGAAGTTTTTTCATTTGATTCTCCTGCCAAAGGATATATGAATAATAATGAACTGAATATAAAAAAAGCTCTAATTACATTTATCATATATTTCCTTTAGAAAAACAGGCATTCACTCTTAACCTCAACGTATACGCAATTTTAAAACTGGTCAATCAAAAATTTTTCAGGATGTCAGAGTCGTTTCTGCTAAGAAAGGCTCATTTTTTGCAAGGCGGAGAATATTCTCTATTGTTACCCTAGCGATTTCTGTTAGAGATTCATGAGTAAAAAAACCTTGATGGGCAGTAATAAGGACATTTGGAAATGTGAGCAGCCTGGATAATTCATCATCTAGCAAAATTTTATCCGAAAAATCTTCAAAAAATACATTTTCTTCCTCCTCGTATACATCCAAGGCCACACCACCAATATGGCCTGATTTCAATCCTTGAATCAAAGCTTGCGTTTCAATGACTTTTCCACGACTGGTATTAATGATAATAACCCCCTGTTTCATTTGCTGAATAGCTGCGGCATTTATCATACGATAAGTATTCGGCAATAGCGGGGCATGTAAGGAAATAATATCGCTTTGCGAAAACAATGTTGGTAAATCCACGTACTGAATCCCAAATGTCATTGTCAATTCTGTAGAAGGACAGATATCGTATGCAATAACCTTAACTTCAAATCCTTTTGCAATTTGAGCTGTTACTTTCCCTATTTTGCCAGTTCCGATAATGCCTATTGTTTTTCCTTCAATATCAAAACCTAGCAAACCATTTAATGAAAAATTTTGCTCACGGACGCGATGATAAGCACGATGAATTTTCCGATTTAGGCATAAGAACAATCCAAATGCATGTTCAGCTACTGCATGAGGTGAATAGGCAGGTACACGAGTGATGGTTATATTAAAAGATTTAGCTGCAACAAGGTCAACATTATTATAACCTGCACAACGCAAGAGAATGAGCTTGATCCCCAATTGAGAAAGTTGTTCTAAACATGCGCCGTCTATTTTATCCATGGACGCATGAAAACCCAGTTTTTTAAGACTGGGATGAAATGCGCCTATTTGTTACTCTACTTCTACTTGCTCTTTGAAGCAACCTCGCTATCTGAAAAGTGTATTCGGTTACTTAGCAAATCCTCTAAGTGTAAAACACTATAGGTTGGCTAAGGGTTCCCTAGTAAGGTTCTGTTCAGTGTTCAAACCTAATAGACATCAATCCCAAAGCTTAAAGAAAAAAACTAGGACAAATATTGCTCTCGGGCGAGATAGCATGGGTTGTAAAAGCCCTAGAAGCCTTCGCGTTTACGCGAGGGAGTCGTCACCATTCACAAATACACACACCGCTTGTGTTCCTTTGGCTGTCATTGCGGTTTTGTCATTTAAATGAAAATCAAAGAACTGCCATGTAATATTTTTGCTTTCGGGATTGCGCGCAAGATATTGACGATCATAAGATTTCGTATCATAAACAGCGACTGAGATCACATGTCCTCCTATGATTCACTTCAAGAATTTGGTTTCATAAGATCTTGAATGTTCTCTGCCAAAATATCGCTAAGGTCAATTTTATTGCTCTTATGTGGAATGGTATTGCAGGTGATAATCGATGCTGTTCCGGAGTTCATTAATTCTTCATAGGCATTACCGGCAAATACTGCATGCACGCCAATACAAACAGGAGGTTTCATCCCTCCTCTTTTCAGATGTTTGACCGTCTCGATCATCGTTCTAGCAGTTGATATAATGTCATCCACAAGCACTGGAGTATGATCTTTGTAATTGTCTACATCTGGTATAGAAACCTCCACATCTCGGTCGCCATGTCGGATTTTTTGCAATACCGTAAATGGGGCCCCAGCATTTTTTGCAACCTCAGACACCCATTGCGAGCTTTCACTGTCTGGTCCAATAAGGACTGGCTTCTCTACGTTTGTTTTGATCCATTGAGAAATATGTGCGGCTGCATGGATTACCTTGTTTGGTATCCGATAGACTTCTGAAAGGGATCTTCTGCGATGTAAGTGTGGGTCAACAGTTGTAAGACTGTCAGCGAAGCTTGAAATCAATTTGCCAAAATAGGTAGATGTGATTCCTTCTCCCGGCTGAAAGCGTTTGTCTTGTCTCATATAAGCAAGGTAAGGAGTCACAAGACACGTGCAATGTGCTCCCAAGTCTTTGGCTGTTTGACAAAGAAAGTACAATGGAAGAAGTTTGTTATCGGGTTCATTTAATGTGCAGACAAGGACTACGCACTTCCCTTTGACGTCTGAATTAATCTTTACATAACTTTCTCCGTCAGGGAACTGTCGAATGGTAAACTCCCCTATTTTTGCATTTAGACATTGAGCGAGTTTATGGCTCATTATTTCGTTCCCAGGAAGGGAAAAAAGGATCATTTTCATGAGGCCTCAATTTTGATGATATCTGCATTAGCTTTTAAATATTCCAGAGCATATGCCAGTTCACCTGGCGATTCGGCAAATATTTCGAACAAATCTTGTCCTTTATTTACTCTAAGACCTAATGAGGCAGATAAATAGATGCCGGCTGTAGCTGCATCGGGGGCGCCGGCAAGCTTTGCAATTTTGGCAATCTTTCGGTTATCTATAGCCATGATCGTACCGGATTTATCCGCTTTTATGATCTGCCTATAGAGTCCAGTTTCGGGTATTTTTAATCCTCCCTGAGCTATGCATATCCGTTGAAATTTCTCCCATGCTTTGCCTGAATCCAAAATATCAGCCGCCAATGCTTCGCCTTGTCCTACAGAAGCTTTTTCTCCCATTTCGAGCAACTTACCGGCTAAGAGTATAGCTTTTTGACGAAGGTCTTTCGGAGCTGTAACAGTATTTTGCAGTACGGACAGCACATCAAGGGCTTCCAATGCTGGACCAATGCCACGGCCGATAGGTTGTCTGCCGTCAGTAATTACTGTAGCTACGTTCAGGCCGATAGCTCGGCCAACGGCAATTATGTTTTTTGAAAGCAGCTTTGCGGCCTCTTCGGATCTTACCTTTGCAGTTGGCCCCACAGGTATATCTATAACCACATGCGTAGAACCTGCTGCAGCTTTTTTTGACAGTACAGAAGCAATCAATTGACCTTCACTATCAATATCCAAGGCTCTTTCCACACGGATCATAATATCATCAGCCGGGCTAAGCTGCACAGAACCACCCCAGACAAGACATCCGCCTTCCTGGTTTATGACATTTTTCATTTGCTCTACAGAAAGGTTTACATTAGTAATGGTTTCCATTGTATCAGCTGTTCCGGCCGGTGAAGTAATGGCTCGTGAAGATGTTTTGGGGATAGTGAGTCCGGCAGCTGCAACGATGGCTACTACAATAGGTGTTGTGCGGTTCCCTGGAAGCCCTCCGATACTATGCTTGTCAAACACTTCACTTTGTCCCCATTCTAGCCGAAATCCAACATCAATCATTGCCTTAGTCAAAGCAATCACTTCATCTCCATTAAGCCTATCTCCGACACAAGCTGTAAGAAAAGCTGATAATTGTATGTTAGATAGGTTGGAAGCAGCAATATCCTGCACAATGCGTGTAAAAGCTGCCGGTTCCAATGCATTGCCATAGATTTTTTTTCGAACGTCGCTCATGGAATAAAGAGGGGCCATATGAGACAGAGTAATCTTATCCCCTTCTGTTGCTGACAGCCATTCTATCGCCCCATCAGATAAACCAACCTCACCATCGCGAAGCTGACTAGGATCATCCATTACGATCAATGAAGCAACAAGAGTTTTCCCTTCTTTTGATACCCTAATACGGTTTAAAGCTTCAAAACCTTCTGATTTGCATACGTGGCAATCTCTTCGCATAAATACTAGGTGTTCATTTCGAAAATCTACACCTAATTTTTTTAGTTTTAGCGTGTTATGTTCTTGATGTTCTAATCCCATTATATTTCAAAGCTCTGGTTTAACTTGGGTATTTCAGCTTCCCAATGTTTAACTTCATTGAGTTTTTGTTTAAAAGCCTCTGCTTGTTCCGTTTCACCGTGAATGATGAAAATATTGAATGGCTTTTGTTTTAAATCGGACAGCCAATGAAGCAGGTCATTTTGGTCTCCATGGGCAGAAAGGCCTTCAATTTTTTTAATCTGCATCCGGAAAGGGATTATTCTTCCATAGATTTTTATTTCTGTTTCACCTTCCAGCAATTTTCTACCTCTTGTTCCTTCAGCCTGATAACCAACAAACAAAAGAGTATCATTTTCATTTGCTGCTCGCGTTTCCAAGTAATTCAGAATTCTTCCACCCGTCATCATACCGCTTCCGGCAATGACGATTTTCGGTTTTTTATCCATCCTCAATTGCATGGTTTCCTGATAACTGCTGACTAGCCGAAAATGAGAACACATCTGATTGCATTCTTCTGTCTTCAGCTTGTGCCAGTCTTGTGAATGATGAAATAGATCCAGGACATTTGCCCCCATAGGACTGTCCATAATCATCGGAACTTTTGGAATTTTTTTGCCTTTAAGTAATCGCCAGAGAATGAGCATCAGTAATTGAGTCCTCTCCACGGCAAAACTTGGGATAAATAGTGAACCACCGCGGCTGATAGTTTCGTTAACAATCTGTTCCAGCTCCGGCAGGATAGTCTCCTCATTAGGATGTATTTTTCCACCATATGTAGACTCAATAAGGAGGACATCTGCTTTATCGGGCTTTTTTGGTGGATAGAGCAGAAGATCTTTTTCTCGACCAATATCACCAGAAAATACAAATGTTATCCCTGCTGCTTCCAGTTGAATAAAAGTAGAGCCTATGATGTGGCCATTATATTGAAAAATGACTTTGAATAAGTTTTCAATGTTAAGCCATTCTCCTTCCTGGACAGGACGAAATAATTTTTGAGTTTGTTCTACATCTTTCAGATCGTAAAAAGGTAGTGCTGGTTTATGTTTTGAATAACCCTCTCGATTAGCTCTTTCAGCTTCTTCTTCCCGGATTTTAGCACTATCTTTCAAAATGATTTCAGCAATTTTCAGTGTTGGAGCGGTTGCAAAAATCTCACCTTTAAATCCTAACTTTACTAAACGCGGAAGATAACCGGTGTGATCCAGATGACCATGTGTCAAAAGTACGGCGTTGATAGTGGAAGGGTCGAATTTCGGTGTTTCCCAGTTCAACAAACGCAGTTCCTTCAAACCCTGGAAAAGACCGCAATCCACTAAAATTTTTTTATTCTGAAATTCAATCAGGTATTTAGAACCTGTAAC
>JAGVJP010000044.1 GCA_020051075.1 Parachlamydiales bacterium | reverse complement strand
CACTGTGTAAATCAGTTGATTAAATTCTCTTTGTTGATTTATCATTAATGGATCTCCATCTTGCGGGGGAATCATGATGATGATCGATCGACTTTTTATTCTTCTCACTATTGGGATAGTGAGTACAGTTTTTCTGTTTTCAGAAGATCCACAGCCCTCTCGTTTACCAGTCACATCCGAGGATTATGACGATGTGATCTCAAAAATGAAAGAGAAGCGAACGGACGAAATTAAGGAAAAAAAGAAGCAGAGAGAGTCTTTAAAAAAGAAAATTGAATTCTCTTATCTTGCACATCAGAAAAATTATCTAGCCTCTTTCACCGACCAGGATGGTTTCATCTGGTTTTATGATGAAGGGAACAAATATACCTATTTTCTAGGCAATTTTTATCCCTGTTCGATGCACATGTGGGACATGAAGTTCTCATGTTCTGAGGCTGCTTTTCAGGCTGCCAAGTTTGCACATAGACCTGAGATTGCGGTCCGCTTTACCCATTTAGATGGTGAAGGGGCGTGGAAGCTTGCCAGAAAATTGAGTTATATCCAAAGGCCTGACTGGTATCAGGTGAGAGAATCGGTTATGCTAGAGGTGATCAGAGCCAAATTTAAGCAAAACCGCGAACTTGCCGAACTCCTTCAATCCACTGGTGATTCCTATCTTGTCGAACACACGAGCCGCGATGCTTTCTGGGCTGATGGTGGCGACGGCACTGGAAAAAATCGTCTAGGCTATCTCTTAATGCAGCTGAGAGGAGAATCTGGAGGTGTAGGAACTGTAGACAAACCCAAAAAATATAAGAAATTCATCAGTCATAAAATTTAACTATTGTCCTGCCCTGCGTAATCTTTCTGCAATGGTAAGCCATAGCCCTTCTGTTGGGAAATCCATGTCGACATAGGCTTCGTCTATCCCTTTCCTGTCTAGTTCCCGCAGTATATCGTAAAGGCGTTCTGCGACAGCCTCAGGTTGGTTTAGAGAGCCTAAGTGGAGGACAATCTCTGCTTTTGGATATGACCTCTCACTAAAACCTAAAATGCATTTTGCAGCAATGTCTCGTTGAAAACCACCTAGATTTAGCTTTGCTTGAGGAGCATAATGGCGGAATAGCATTCCTGGACATAGAGGTTTTTTATTTCCTGTTCCGAGATCGACAGTGGGTTGGTATCCTAAGACAGCTTTGAAAACCTCTGGCGGGAGGGCTCCAAGCCTGATCACCTTCCAAGCAGAGCTTTCTGAGTCATAAATCAAAATCGTCGATTCGACCCCTTGTCTGGTTAGTTCTCCTTCTAAGACAGGAAAGTCCTTTCCGAAATCTTCTTCCACGTGTGTTGGCGATGTCGATGAGGGACGTCCTGACAAATTAGCAGAAGGCATAACCAAGGGGCCGACAGCATGAATGAGGTCGCGTGCTGCTGTTGAGTCTGGGATTCTGAATCCTGCCGTTGTGAGCCCTGCACAAACAGAAGGAGGAATCAAGCCTGGTTTGACGGGTAAGATGCAAGTCATTGGACCGGGCCAGAAGGTGTTGGCAAGAGCTTCGAAAGCGGGAGGGACATCAACGACGAAGGGAGAAATTTGACTCAGGTCTGCGACATGGATGATCAGAGGATTGGCTTTAGGACGCCCTTTAAGCGAGAAGATTTTCTCAATAGCAGCTGGCTGGTTCATGGCAGCGGCGAGTCCATAGACGGTTTCAGTGGGAACTGCAACGACGTTGCCTTGTATAAGTAATTGTGTGGCTTGAGAGAGGGTAATGCGCATAGTTATGTTTGTTGATAGTGTTGGAAAATTTTAACCTTCGTTGTGTTAATTCACAAGTGAGAATGCACCTTTCATCCTCGACATCTTTCCCATCCTGTCAATTTTACAGGATAGGGAGGATAGGCATGATCACGAGTGTTCCAATGACCTGTTTAGGCATTGATTCGGGTGAAAATCCCTGATTGCCTCAACGCTTGATTTTCGATTGTTTCCAATAATATTTCGTCGGTCGTATGAATGTCTATTTGTTTTCTTGCGCGGGTCACGGCGGTATATAACACTTCGCGTCCCATGTGGGAGGCTCCTTGAGGCAAAACTAGTGACACATGATCGAACTCGCTACCCTGGCTTTTGTGTACAGATAGGCAGTAGGCGTATTCGTAACGGGGAAGGAGCGCTGCTGACAGCTTCCTGATTGAGCGTTGGCCATTCCTTCCTTGAAATAGAGCATAATCATCGGAAGAAACAGACTGCAGGGGGAGTTGTCGGATGAGGATACCTGTATCGCCATTGAACAGCTCTTCTTTGTGATCGTTGGAGATAATGATGATTGGGATAGCTATCCAGTCGGAATGGAGGCGCTTAGAGACCGCATTCCAAATCAGTTGGTTAAGTGTGTCAAAGCCAAAAGGTCCAAGCCTGAGTGGAGAGAGGAGCCGGAAGGATTGAGATTGGTTTAGAAGATCTTTTTCGTCTAAGTTGGATTTAACATCATTAGAAAAACTCTCTAGTGTCTTCTGAATGATTTGATGTTGAGCTTTTGCAGGTTGAGAAGCTAAGGGAAAGAGATTTACCTCTGCCATGCTTCCATTTTTCAGATGTTGGAAGATTTGTGTGTGATTTCCCGTTCGGATGGATTGAGCAAATTCCACAAGTGCGTTGATGTCTGTGCGGAGGCATTTATTCAGCTGAGTGCAAGGAAGCAAATGCGAAGGACTGTTTTGCGATGCCCTCGTCAAATCAGCAAAGATGCTGCCAGCATCGACGGAAGGGAGCTGATGCTGATCTCCTAATAAAATCAGCCGGGAGCCTGGCTTAGCAGCTGAGAGCAATGATGCAGCCAAACGGACATCGAGCATGGAGCTCTCATCGACGAGCAGCAGATCTGCTGTCAGGCGTGTTGGATGGCTAGGGACAGAGTTCGATTTTATTCCAAGTAATCCATGGAGTGTTTTAGCTTGTATTGAAGGAAAATCTTCTTCGTCTTCAATTGCTTTGAGGAGGCTGTTGTGCAAGTTAGCAGCTGCCTTCCCCGTTGGGGCTGCTAAGACAATCTCGAAATTTTCTTTTTGTTCATGGCTGAGCTGGCTCCAAAAGATTTTGATCAATTGACCTGCAGTATAGGTCTTCCCGGTTCCAGGTCCTCCGGAGAGAAGCATAAATGAGTTGCTGCAGCCCTTGATGACAGCGTCGCCTTGTTCAGGCTGAAGTTTCCCGTTTTTGCATAACATCTCAACTTTTTCGATCAGATCGTTATTGTTGATTTGAATTGTCGGAGGGCATTCCATATGCCGCTTTAAAGCGGCAAGAAATTGCGATTCATAATCCCAGTATTTCTTTAAATAGAAATTGTCCTGGTGAACATGGATAGCAGCAAGTCGATGCGCCATTAGAAATTGGGCGCCTGTACAGGCTATTTGAGAAAGCTGTGCGGCTTCATCTTCTAACAAGGGGGAGCCTTCCCGATTTTTCCAGATCTGCAGGATGGATGGGGTCATCACCCCATCCTTGACATGCACACATAAGTGCCCTTCTTTAGCGGCAAGGATGAGGTGGCAGAGAAATAGTGCTGTTTCTTGTGGAATGTTCTCCCTTTTGAAGAGCCTGTCAATCAACACAGTGTCGTTGGGAGAAAGCTTGTTTTGGTCGACGAGTTCTTCGAGGAGAGGCCATGAAGGGAGAGCTTTTAGCGAAGGGGGGTAAGGCTTCCAAGGCGCTGTCGAATAGAGTTTTGTAAATGCTGTTTTTGCGAATCCTTGTTTAACCACAAAATGTCTCCGGAAAAAAATGATAGATCCCCGTTTGCTGCCCTTTTTGCATTCCTCAGATTACTCCATCTTTGGCAAAAATCAGAGGTTTTATTTGTCTTTCTTCTTGTTTTCTTGGTCATAAGTATCCCATCGATCAAGAGCTTCACTTCCTAATATCCCAATTCCTGTATTCAACAACCAACCACCAGCCGTTTGACAACCAGGCAAAGGAACAAATAATAAAAACAGACCACAAAGACTTACTGTGACTCCTACCATAATTTTGACTGGAACTTCTTGTTGTTTATTATCTTTTCCATGAGCTGACTTAGCCATGATGTAATTCATGTCAAAGTGAAAATCTGCTTCTAGAGTTGAGTAAGGGATATCCAATTCAGCGCATTGAGCAAAATATACAGCTCTGTGATTTTGTTTCCTGTCTTGTTTTCCTAAATCTTTTTTTATCTGCTTGATATACTTATCATCTATCTTTTGACCTTTTGCACGAGCTTCTCTTTGGACTTGATCGATGGTTTCATTGATATCGATCTTTTTTCCTGTATATTGTTCGACTTCTGATTTAATATCGAACATGTAGCTGACGATTTTATTTGTCTCACCTTTATCGATACTCTTTTTAATCTTCTCGAATATTTTTCCTACCTTAATCCCAAAGTTGATTCCTTTCAGATCAAGATTAGCTCCCACCGCATGGCATGGCGGAGTCACAATTATTGCAGTCGTGAAAGTAATTGCTGTAAGACCTGCCACCAAATTATTAGCAATAGCAAGTTTGAAAAAATTAACCACAAAGATCTCCTTTTTAACTTTGTTGTGTACTTGACTTCATGAACATCTAACTCAGCAAAGAGCGTTTTCCAGAATAAAAGCGAAAAAACAAAAGTAAATCCAATTATTGCTAAATAAGTAGGAATGTTTTCTGTTCCTGTGATTACGAAATTCATTGATTTTTCCTTCTGATTTCTAAAGACCTTATTGTCTCTTCTAACACTTCGAATAAACGGTCAAAATTAATCTCAAAGTTAGAAAATGTCAAACAGAATTTATCAACGCATTGAATTCTGGTATATTGCGATAGATTTACCAAAATGTCTCCGGAAAAAAATGATAGATCCCCGTTTGCCGCCCTTTTTGCATTCCTCTGACGAAAAGATAAAATACCCCGCCAAAGCAGGTGTCAAATGGCCGATCATCGATCAATTTGAGATATCGTTTGAGAGCTTCCACATAGATCGCCGCTTGTAAATCGTACTGATTTTCTGTCATCGCAGTTTGCAGAGAAGGTAAATGGTAATGACTGCAATCGGGTCCGAGCCAGTTTGTTTTCCAATCCGCAATGTAATAGATGCCCTGATAAGAAAAAACGAGGTCGATGACTCCTTTAAGGAACCCTTCCTGCATGGGAATGTTCTTTCCCAAGGATTCAGGTTCAATGGAGTAGATGAAGTCTATCTCACGGTAAAGCGAGTGTTCATCGATATCTGCGATGCAGAATGGAGGGTCGATGGGATAAAGAGGGGTCTTTAATGCTTGGTGGATCACTTCAGTCATGGGGGCCTTCCATTCTTCCAGTGAAGTGCCTATGAGGAAGGGGATAACGAGATCAGAAGCTTCTTCAGGTGTTTCTAGGAGATGAAAATGGGAATAATTCACTTTTTCTAATATCAGATGGACGAGCAAGCCTGTCTGTTGATTTGCAGGCAGTGTGTGGATAGTTTTCTCTTTGAGGAGATAATCTCTTGGAGCCATACCGGCATCATCAGAATCAGATCGGGATTTCTGTTGGTGATGGAGCGAAGAAAAGGAAGAGAGAAATAGCGGCTGATAGGAGATGGCTACAGTGGGAGGAGGTTCTAGAGGAGGATTTTCACGTTTGGCCAGGATGTGATCAACAGGTTCAATGATTGCTTGGCTATAGAGAGAGTAGGTGATGTGCGATGAGGAAGCATGGACGTCTAAAAATTGGATGAAGCCATCTCCGACACCTTCTCTCATCCGATCATAGAGGGTGGCATAGTCGGCGGGAGGTTGGCAGAGCTTTGCAAGGTATAAATCGATGGGAGAGGCTGCCCCCCACTTGAGAGTGGTTTTTTTCTGCCGGATGACAGCAGGAACATAGAGGAGATCTTTAGCCCGGGTCATCGCAACGTACAGCTGCCTGATTTTCTCTCCGTCCCGCTCTTCACAGTAATCAAGATATTTTTGACTTGTCTCTGGAATCACTTTTAGAGAGACTTGACCATTGGATTTGCTTGGAATCAGCTCTTCTTTGATCTCACTAGGGTTGATCAATCCCAATGCAAAGACAACATTGAATTCAAGGCCTTTGGAATAATGGAGGGTCATGATTTCAACCCCATTCGCATCGGGATCTGAAATCTGCTTGACGCGAGGATCTTCATTTTTTTTCCATTCTTGGAACTTATCTAAGAAAGGGATGATCTCTTCAGGAAAATGCCATTCGTCTAGGTAATGATCAGCAACTAAATGTGCAATTTGAAGGAGATCTCGATAAAGTTCTGTGCCCTCATCGCTTGAGAGCAGATTTTCCCTCACAGAGGCGCCTCTTGGATGTGCCACTGAGTCCAACATCTCTTCGATAAATGGCAAAAATCCATCAGAATAGAGGATGTTTTTCCATTTCCGCATCAGAACGATCGGGAACTCCATCGTGGGCAGCTGATGGAGATCTTCTTCTGTCCATCTGAGAAGCGGTGTAGATAATGCCATGCGAACGAGGCCTCTATTGGATGGTTTGATCACGGCCTGGAGCAACGCGACGGTTGCTGCAAGCATAGGGGATTCGGCGAGCGTTTTCCCTTTCTGGAGACGGACGGGGATGCGATGATCAGAAAGAAATTGAGCGATCCGCTTCGCTTGATAATGGTCTTTGACTAGGATGGCAAACTCTTTATCGGAGTAGCCTGCAGCAGCTTTTAACTGGATGATTTCTTGAGCGATAAAGGGGAAGTAGATTGTCGATTCGAGATCGGATAGCGAAGGACTCCCTTTTTCCATGCTGCCAGCGTCGGCGACGATGAAATGGACTGCCCCTCGATTTTCTGGAAGCTCTTTTTGGTCCAGGGCAGCTTGGACTGGTTGATAGGGGATCGTTTCGTTGACTTGAGGCAAAGGGAATAAGTTTGGAGAGGAATCTTGTGAGAAGAGGAAATTTAACGCCTCGACGAGACGGGGACCCGAACGGTAGTTCACGGCCAGGGAAAATCGATTGTCTTCTCCAATCTTCATCCTTGCATCAAGATAGGTGTAAATATCAGCTTGCCTGAACGAGTAAATCGATTGCTTGGGATCTCCAACTAAATAAAGGGAGCCTTTCCATTCAGATGATAAAAACAGAGTGTGAAAAATTTCCCATTGCAGGGGATCTGTATCTTGAAACTCATCGATGATAGCCGCAGAGAATGTCTCTCGCACCTTGTTAACGAAATCGTCGTTGCGCAGCGCTTCTTTCATCTTTCTTAAAATCTCGTCCGGGCCGAGTGTTTCTTCCTCATCGAGATGACGCCGATAGAGTTTTCTGCAGTCGGCGGCCATCCGAGCAATGAGGTGGGGAAAATCACCCGCTCGTTCAATGATGGGGAGCAGCTCGTCTGCTAGGGTCTGAGTCAAATCTGGGTAGTGAAGGGGTGGAAGGGTTTTTTTTGCATTCAATAGGCTTTGATCAAATGCTTTCACCCAGACGAGCTCATCGTGGATGAGGAGGTCCAAGTCAGCATCAGTCCAGTTGTCTTTATCGAAGAGTTTTGAGAACCGCGTGGCTGCTTCAAAAATTTGTGCGACTGTTCTCTGTGATTTCTGTTTTTTATAGTGCTTTTGTTGGGCCGAGAAATCACTGATCATGTCGGCTGAATTCAGAGAATATTGATGTTTTATTTTCAACAGCGAGGTTTGGAAGGAGTGGAAGAGTTCTCGTAGGCTTGGTTGTGGGTCTAGATCAACAGGAGAGTTGATGAGGTTTGCGAGAATTCGATGGTCCGGATCGTTCTTGAGGAGGACTTGGAGCTGTCCAGCGGTGTAGTTGTCATGGTTGACTTCGGTTCGGAAGAAGTTCTTGATCACCTCTTGGATGTCACTAGAAGGAAGAGGATTTTCTATGCTCCAGGCATTTAATCCGAGGTCGCTCTCTAAGGCGTATTGAAGAAGCATTCGCCTGCAGAATCCGTGGATGGTAAAGATTTGTGCTTGGTCAAAGGTGAATAGAGCTTGCTTCAACCTTTTGCAGGCTTTCTTAACGGCTTGTTCCCCTTCTTCAATGCATGCCGACAAAAAATCGGGCATGGCTGAGTCGATAGAGCCGTCTCGAAGCCATTTCGTCAGCAGTAAGAGCGCTTGGGCAAGGTTCTGATGGACCCGTTTTTTGAGGTCTCTTGTAGAGGCGCGTGTGAATGTGACGACTAAGATTTCTGTGATAAGGGTATCGTCGAGGTCTCTGGGTTCGATCAAAAGGCGGCAGACAAGGTTTTGGATGGAAAAGGTCTTTCCTGTTCCAGCAGAAGCCTCTAACAGGTAGTGTTGCCTTATAGCGAGGTGGCGGTCGAGTACATTGAAGGGTTTCATGAATTCAAATAAAAAAAAGGATTTATGACAAAATTATAGACCTATCCCATTCGCCTTGCAAGTTTTTTAAACAAGATAGGCAGGATAGCAACAGAACAGGATAGGCAGGATCGCTTCGCGGCAGGATTGGCAGGATATGAAAGATAGGACGGAAAAAACAAATTTAGAATAAAAAAAAAACATTTAAACCTATCCTATTTTTTTATCATTATTTTCCCTATCCTGCCGCGAAGCGATCCTGCCTATCCTGTTTTTTTGTTTATCTTGCCTATCCTGTTTTGTCCCTTTTGCTAATGCTGCTTATCTTGTTCATCTTGTTTTGAGAGAGCGGTTGTGGAGTCCAACATATCAGTGAAGAGCGATTCGGCATAAGGGTGCCAATTGTTGATTAGGGAATTGGCGTCAGGGAGTCGTGAGGGGTTGAAACACCACTTTAAATAGGGGTCTTGGAATTGACCGAAGGAATCATCAAAAAGGCTTTTCATCTTCAGTTGAAGACCTGGAACATCTTTCTTAAGGATGAATGGAATCCAAGAGGGTATCAGAGGGGAAATCTGGTTCAGGCAGAGTTGGTAATACTGAATCAATTTCTTAAGAGATTCTTCTGGATCCGTGATCAATGGCGGCTTCACACTTGCTGAGCGATTCTGAGAAAAAATCAATGAAGGAGCTAACAGGTCGGGGCGGAGCTTAGCTGCGAAGGTATAGAGGAGATAATCGGGCCAAGCCTCCCAGATGTCGCTGAGAGTTCCTGTTTTATTTCTAAAGAGCCCTTCAGGGGCTGCGTGTTCAACTAATCCAGTGATGGTCGTTTTGCTGCCGTCATCTAGTGTAATCATCGGAGCAGGAAAGAGCCAGAGAGCTTCATCCCCCTTCTCTGGTTTGGTGCAGGCAGGACAGAATCGGAGCTGGCAGCATGTGTGCATATCGATGCCATGCTTGCTTAGCGCTGATTGAAGCTCTTCGATGTTGTTGTTGAGTTTGTTCAGTGCAACGTCTTTGAATAGCCCTGGCGGCAGCATTCCTTTTGGCTCAACAGCATCGACAACACACCTCAGAGAATGTTGGATGGATGATTTCATGAGGATATGTTGATTCAATGGCGAAAGAATAAACTCCTCATCGACTTTAATTGAACGTTCTTCCGCATTTTGTAAGTAGATTTCTAAGACCTTGTTCAAATAGAATTTGATGGGATTGCGCACTGCCGCTATCAGCTGCTTAAGAGTGACTTGAGCATTTCTTGTTTGTTCCACGGGGAATTTAGGAGCGGGAAAATGCGTGATGAAGGCGTATGGAAGAGTTTTCTGTGTTTGAGCTGCTGCCTGGGCGGCAAGAAAGTCTTTATTCGAATAGTTATGTAAAAGGGCCCCTTGGATGAAATAACATGGATTGAAGCTGTCGAAGGGATGTTTAAAGATGAAGGTATCGGAAAACTTCTTCCCTGAAATTTGATAACCCCTATCCAGATAGGCGACAAGTTCCTGCACAATTAAAGAGGGCGACAGCTCTTTGCTATCGTTTTCACGGGTGCAGGAATAACTGAGGAGCAGATGCTTTTGAGCAGAGTGTATCGCTTCTAGGAAAAGATAGCGGTCGAAATCATTCGATGTGGGGCAATAGTCGGTGTCGCTCCGTTTATTCATCAGATTTAACGCTGACTGTTCTTCTTGACGGGGAAAGTTGTGTTCATCCATCCCGATCAATGCGATCACTTTTGCGGGAATAGACCTTAAAGGGATAAGAGAACAGAAACGGATCGCCTGCAGGTGGTTTTCTCGATAGATTAAGCCCTGTTCTTCCATGTCCATCAGATACGCTTTCACCGAAATAAATGAGAAGAGGCTATTTTCAGCTTTTGCTGCCGACACCTTCAGTGATTCCAGCAAAGAGGAGAAATGGAGGTAGGCTTCATCGGATTCAGGATTTTGGTGTTGGGGCTGAAAGTAGTGCTCCATCAAACATTGGATGTAATGAACCCAATCGTTCATGCTCATCTGTGTCCTGTCCGATAGGGGGCGGAGATCATCTCTAAGAGAATGGAGCAGACCAATCCATTTGCCTAGCAGGTCGGCTTTAGTAAATTCAATCCCTCCAAAGTTCTGCTCTGCGATGAGATTGCTCTCGATCTGGGTTAGACTGTGCAGGAGGCGTTTCAGGCCATGCTCCCACGTGCCAATGGCGGAATCATCCGCCATTCCACTGCTGCAATGACGTTCTAGCATCAATTCATCTCTGTGCTGCGTATCATCTCCCCAGCGTATGTCTGCTTGATCAATCCACTCTTTGATCATGTCGGCATCTTCGGAAGAGAGCTGATGCTTACGGAGAAAGGGGAGATGGTTGAATAATCCAATCAGGTGCGTTGCCTCCCACCGGCTTTCTGCGAGAGAGATGAGCAGACGCAGTCCTTGTGCCGGCTCTGTTTGCCATCGAGGTCTGATATCAAGAATTTGGCAATCAAGAGGGCTGTTTTTAAGATTAAAGATATTTTGGATATATGGGACATAGTCGTCAATTTTCGGGGCCATGACGAGGATATCAGCGGGAGAAAGGGTTGGATCTGCTGCGATGAGTTGAATCAGCTGATTGGACAGAATTTCTATTTCTCTTGGGAAGTTTGGTGCGATATGGAGCTGAATGGAGCCGATGGAGTCGTCGATCGCGCAGGGTTCGTCAGTTTCTATGGGAATGCGCATCAATAAGAGATCTGCCTGGATGGCCTGTAGAAGAGACAAAGAGAGCTGCGTTGTTTCAAATTGAAAGTCGCTCTCTTCCTTGTATTCAGGATTAGCATTCAGTATTTCAGCACTCATGACATAGCACGCTTGCGTCTGCGCCTCTGATTTTTCTATCTGCAGCGCCATCTCTCGTCCAAGCTTTCCAAAGTTCGCTAGCAAGGGATTGCGTTCAGCAAGGAATTCTTCAAGTTGTTCAATCTGCGGGGATTCAGTTCCGACCTTCTTCTGCCAGAAAGATTGCAGTCTGGCAGCCTCTCTGTCGGAGCGGATGTCTGACCAGAACATCGCACAGGGGGATATCAGATAATAATAGATAGGGAAATAGGCCGTCAGGTTGCGTAGGAATGCAAATTCGCAAGAGGTGATGAAGCTGATAGAAAAGAAATGCAGTGCGGTGAGAGAAGAGGGGGGGTGAATGGGCAGGGTGAGGAGATGGGCTGGATAGGTCCAGCCAAAAGGAGAGAGCTCTCCAAATAACAGGTTCCATAGCCGAGGCTGCCACCCAGGGGGCAGGGGGTGCTGTTCCCAAGCGTTTACCATGGCGCCGGCATAGCGGCCATAACGTTGAAATAACTTCCCTAATTGATGGCTGAGGGCAACCAATCGCCGTTCAGTTTTTTTGGATAATAGCAAGGGGTGCCCGTCTGAAAGCTCTGCATGGTCTACTTTAAGGTAGTGGAGGAGCGGGAGCCATTCTTTCTGTTCAGACTCTTCAAGGTGATAAAAATGGTCGAATGTCTGCCTCAGGAGATGGTCGATGCCAATCTGCAGTTCTAGCAGGTTGGGAACCCGTTTATTGAGACCATTTGAGGTGAGAGCTAAAAGCTTATCGAAAGCCTGGCTCAGTGTGACGAATTCGAGCCCAAAGGCGATGGACAAATCGGGATCTTGCGCCATCTTCAACGTCAGCCAGCTCTTCATTGCTGGTCCATAAACGACGATAAGGCGTTTCATAAATGGATTTGCTGAAGGAATAAACAACGATGCTTTCAATTGCTGATAGAGAATCTCGAGGCGGTTGCTAAAGAAAATTTCTAAATTTTCATCCATGTATGTGTCGCATTATTACAACTCTAATGTAAAATTGAGTCCCAATTTTACATGTCAGATGTAAAATTGCAAGAGAAAATGCAGCGAGTAACACACTATCCTGTCTATCCTGTTTTTTGCTTATCCTGTGTGGGGAGGATATTGATCGGCAGCGTTTACAATTAATCTGTCAAAAGTAATAATCTTGGTCTCGTGAGTTGATTAGATTAAAGCTGTCAGATAAGGATGTCGTTCATGGAACATAGAATGTTAGGGGATTACCATATCATCAAATCGTTAGGACAAGGGACGTTAGGGACTGTCTACTTGGCCGAACATCGGTTTATGAAGAGGCATTATGTGATTAAAGTTCTTCCTGAAGAATTAGCGGCTGATCGGGGATTCATCCAACGATTCGAAGAGGAAATCGGAGCCCTCGCTTCCCTCGACCATCCCAATATCGTCAAGATCTATAACATTTCTTTTGCCCAGGGGCTCTACTTCTTAGTCACAGATTGTATCGTCGATGAACTCGGCGAAACCACTAACCTTGCTCAATATGTCATGGGACTAGGGAGGGGATTAGAAGAAGAAGAGATTTATCACATCCTTCGCCAAGTTGCCGATCCGCTCGACTATGCCCATGGAAAAAAAATGGGGAATAAGGAACTCGTTCACCGCTGCCTTAAATTAAACAATATCTTAGTCGGCAAGGAACGGCAAGGCGTCAACATCTACTTATCTGACTTCGGACTCTCGAAAATCATCGGCGCAGGCGCTGTTTTAACGCGGACGTATAAAAATGTTGCTGAGGCTTTAGGGATTGGTCTCAACTCGATTGCCCCAAAAAATGGATCGGATCATTATTCCTCGTCCACTGGCGATCAGCAAAAACTCCTTCCCCTACATACGTCATTTTTGCAAAATTATGCCTTTTTTGCTCCAGAGCAGAAGAGATTAGATTCCCCTTATCCGGTCGACGCAAGAGCTGACGTCTATGCCTTCGGAGTTTTAACTTATTTCTTATTGATGAACGAATTGCCAGAGGGGATTTTTGATTTCCCTTCAGCGCGTAAATCCTATCGTTTTCAGTGGGATAATCTTGTCCGCAGTTGCTTGCAAAGCCATCCCAACCGGCGCCCGACGCAACTGATGCCTGCTTTAGAGGCGATCCGAATCGAAAAAATTTACTCTGTCCCTCTTGAAGAGGTGAAAAAAGCTGTTGAAAATGCGATGACTAAACCCCCGTTAACCGTAAATCAAAGAGAGTTACCTGCTGTTAACGAAGAGAATCCACAGTCTATTCCAGAGATGGCCTTCACTACAGCGCAACCACTTAATGAGCAAGTTTCTCCATCGACGCCAGAGGGTGTTGTCGTCCAGTGCAGCGGCCATCAGTTAAAACCTGTTTTTCAAACTCCTCAGCTTGAACGCCCTGTGGATGATCCCGATCCAGGGGCTATATTTCAGATCAATCATGCTGTTAAATCTTATAGCCCTGAGCGCAAAGATGTGACCAATATCAAACCTTTGCTCACTGAAATGGTCATCATTCCAGGTGGGGTTTATTTCCGTGGAAGCCAAGATGGCAATCGCGATGAAATGCCGCGCCATCAAGTGACGTTGCCTAGCTTTGCGATCGATATCCATCCAGTGACAAATGAGCAGTTTGTCCGATTTCTTGAAGTGATGGGGGGAGAAAAAGATAGCAACCACATTGACATGATTCGCTTGCGCGACTCAAGAATTAAGCGAAGCGGCGGCAAACTAAATATCGAATCGGGCTACGCAAAACATCCTGTCGTCGGAGTCACTTGGTATGGCGCTGTTGCCTACGCAAAATGGATTGGTAAACGGCTCCCCACCGAAGCGGAATGGGAAATCGCCGCAAGAGGAGGAGTAGAAAATGCTCTATATTCAAGCGGAGACGACATAGAAAAGACACAGGCAAATTTCTTTAGTTCCGACACCACCGCTGTCATGAGTTATGCTCCTTGCCATGGGTTGTATGACATGGCTGGGAATGTTTATGAGTGGTGTCATGACTGGTACGGATATAATTATTATGAGACTTCGATTCAAGAACCAGAAAACCCCCAAGGCCCCATTCAGGGGGTTTATCGCGTCTTAAGAGGCGGCTGCTGGAAAAGCTTGAAGGAAGATTTGCGCGGTTCAAGGAGACATCGCAATAACCCGGGAACTGTTAACGGCACATACGGGTTTAGGTGTGCTGCTGACGCATCAGGTGAGCTATAATATGACAATGCCCGAAGTTAAAGTGCTTTTTGTATGTTTAGGGAACATCTGCCGTTCTCCTGCTGCTGAAGCTACCTTGAAGCATTTCAGCAAGGATCAACCAGATTTGAATGTCTACGTCGAAAGTTGCGGCATTGGCGATTGGTACCTTGGGCAGTCTCCAGATCGCAGGATGCAAGAGGCGTCGCAGATGCGGGGATTGACGTTGACGAGTCGCGCACAGCAATTCCAACAGAGCTACTTTGATATTTTTGATTATATCTTAGCGTCCGATAAAGAAGTTTTGAGCAGCCTTTACCATAAGGCGTCGACTCCTCATCATAAAGCTAAAGTCAATCTCATGACGCACTTCAGCTTTCGTTATCATGATCAAGAGATTCCAGATCCTTATTACGCTTCAACAGGCCTTTTCGACCTGGTGTTGGATATGTTGGAAGACGCATGTTCTGGATTGATCGCCCATATCAAAGAAAATCGTCTTCTTGATTGCTAAAAATTACGGATTTCTTGTATCTTTGGGCCTCGTTGTCAGCTTGAGTGCACACTTTTAATGGAAGTTTTTGGTAAAAAGTGATCGTGGATGCATTCCAAAATAACTTCTTAATATTATTTTTTGTCTTAATCAAGGAATATCATGAATAAAAAGCTTCTCCTTTCTAAGCCTCGTGGATTTTGCGCAGGGGTTGAACGGGCCATCGACACTGTCGAAAAAGCCTTGCAGCTATGGGGAGCGCCGATTTATGTGAAACATGAAATAGTTCATAATCAGCATGTTGTTCAAGCGCTAAAAGAAAAAGGAGCGGTCTTCATCGAAGATCTGGATGATGTCCCTGTAGGCGCCCGGCTCATCTATTCCGCTCATGGTGTCTCACCTGTGGTGCGGGAACAGGCTCGAGCTCGGCAGCTCATCGAAATCGATGCGACCTGCAGCCTTGTCACACGCGTCCATTCTGCTGTGAAAAGGTTTGCCGTTTTAGGTTATCAAATTGTCCTGATCGGCCACCGCAATCATGTCGAAATCATCGGCACCGCAGGCGAGGCACCTGAGGTGACCACCATTGTCGAATCCGTTGAGGATGTTGAAAAATTAGATTTTCCTCAAGAGATGAAACTCTTCTATATCACTCAAACGACTCTCAGCCTAGATGATGTCAAAGAAATTACTGAAGCCCTAATGCTAAAATATCCTGCTATTGAAACCCTGCCGAGTTCTTCTATCTGTTATGCAACGACAAATCGGCAGATGGCTTTGCGCGATATTACTGATGTCACCGATTTGGTTCTTGTCGTCGGTGATCCAAAGAGTTCTAATTCTAATAGACTTAGAGAAGTTGCTTCAAGAAGAGGTATCGAGTCTTATCTGATTAACAATGAAAAAGAAATTCAGTCAGAATGGATTATTGATAAGAAGATCATCGGACTCACCGCCGGTGCTTCAACTCCGGAAGAAGTCGTACAAAAATGCATCAAACGATTGATGGAATTAGGTGTTGATGAAGTCGAAGATGTCGTGTTTACTCACGAGGATGTTGTCTTCCAATTACCAAAACCTATCGTTAATGCAAGATTTTAGTATTAGAATAAACTTAAATTTGTTAGTGTTTTTTTTTAAGCTGTCCTCTAGTTGAAATTGTGCTTCTGGACTGCGTGAAAGCTCACTCAGGTCAATGAGAGTCAAATGACACCATTTTTTTTAATATGGAGTGATTGACGATCGTGACCCAGGGGGCTTTGGCACAGTTCAGAGGGGCAATTGTAACTAGAGGCCGGCATACCCCAGAACCTTTATAAAGCGTGGAGAGGACATATATGCGCAAAATTATTTTGACAGTTATGGCGTCTCTTTCACTGACTTCTGCTGCTTCAGCCTTTTGGCCAGAAGCAATGGATTCATCAGTAGAGATTGGCGTCGGTTATCGTAATGATAGCCTAAAATGGAAAACTAAATCCGATTTCGGAGGAAGTTCTTACGGTTCGGATTCATCATCCTATTACGGTTCAGACTCATCATATTATTATGGTAGCGGATCGTATGATTACGACGAATCAGGATTTGTACAAGGGAATAGATCGACATTAGATTGGAAGAATCTTAATATCTGGGAAATCGAAGCAAGAGGACGTTACGTCACTTGCGATTGTATCTACTTGCGTGGATCGATCGATTACGGTTGGATCACAAGCGGGAAAAATACCGATAAAGACCATAGAGTTTTCGGTTCTGACTATGGCTCAGATTTCCAATTTGCTAAATCACATTCACATGCTAAAGGGCATGTCTATGATGCAAAAATTGCTGTTGGATATCAGTTCAAATTGTGCGATGACACATTTGCAATCACACCTTTGATCGGTTATTCTTGGCATGGACAACACTTATCTGATAGCCATTTAAAACAAAATTTCTATGGTTTGGATGATGGTCTCCTTGATGGTGGTTTAGACGGGACTCGCTCCTATACGTATTATGATTATGATTATTATTCAGATTACAGCAGCAGTTCTTACTCAGACTATTCCTATAGCTCTTACGGTAAAGAACACAGCAAATACCATGCACGTTGGAATGGTATTTTCTTAGGATTTGACTTTGACTATACGTTCGGTTGCTGCTGCGATTGGACAGTATTTGGTACTTATGAATTCCACTGGGCAGATTACCACGGCACAGGGAAATGGCACTTGCGTCCTGACCTAATCAACGGCTTCAGCCATCATGCAAAGAATGCATATGGTCAAGTCTTCGATATCGGGATTAAGTGGGATTTCTGCGACTGCTGGACTGTTGCCCTCAGAGGCGAGTTCATGTGGTTCTGGGCTGACCATGGCCATGACCGTGCTAAAGTCGAGCATGCATCAGCTGGTAACGTCGACTTTGATTGCTACGTGAAAACTCCACTACGCGATGTGCAGTGGGATTCAGCAGCAGTTATCCTCGACCTTGGGATGGTATTCTAATCTATCCTGCGAATTGTGACTCTTATTATGGCTAAGACTGATGTCTTAGCCATTTTTTTTGTTGTCATTATTCACCCTCTTCCGCTTGATTAAATGCAAAGGCTCTAAGATCAACGTCTGTGTGTGCAGGGCGGTCCATTGCTTCTATTCAACGCAAAGGCGCAAAGACACAGAGGCGCAAAGGGGCGAAAGTAAGTAACATTGAAGTCAAAAGATGTCTGCGGGATGTAAATCAATCATTGTTGATTAATGGTTTTTTGTTTTTTCGCTTCTTTGCGTCTCTGTGTCTTTGCGTTTAATAAAAGCTAGGGATAACTTTGCACTCACGGACGTTAGCAGCACAGGCTCGGTGGGTGCCGATTTCTTCGCATCTCATCCATTCAAACGCCATTTTGGAAGGCCTGAACCCTCGTGAATGATTACCATTTTTTTGTTGTCATTCTTTCTCTTTTATGCTATTCTCAACCTTAGTTTTTTCGAATGTCATTCACTCTTAGCCCAGTCAACCTTGTGAGAAAATTGAATTCCCGGCTCCCTAAAAGCTATGATGGCACTCAGATTACTACCCGCTCTATCAATGACTTGCTATGCAACGCTTTGTCACAGATTGATGTTAACTATCATCAACGGACAGATCTTGTTTTAGCAGCGTGGCCCGATATTATCGGTCCTCAATTAGCCTCTATGACGCAAGCCATGTCGTTTTCAGACGGTTTTTTGGTCGTAAAAGTCAAAAATTCCACGTTGCATAGTTTGCTAAGTCAACACGATAAACCTCGTATTGTGAAGTTGCTCAGACAGAGATTTCCAACTGTCGAAATCAAAAATATTGTTTTTCGGATAGGTTAGAAACAATCAACAGTTTAAGGTATAGCTAATGGATCAAGATTCACCACAAAGCGATAAATCATTCGACGATGTAAAAGAATATACGGCGAGTTCGATAACAGTTTTAGAAGGACTGCAAGCTGTCCGCGAGCGTCCAGGTATGTATATCGGTGATACCGGAGTGAGTGGACTTCACCACCTCGTTTATGAAGTGGTCGATAACTGTATCGACGAGGCGATGGCGGGGTATTGCACTGCTATCAATGTCATCATTCATAAAGACGGTTCCCTCAGCGTCGAAGATGATGGCCGAGGCATCCCTGTCGAGCGTCATGAAAAAGAGTCGATCAAGCAAGGGAGGGAAGTCACCGCTCTCGAAGTTGTGATGACAATCCTCCACGCTGGGGGAAAATTTGACAAGGATACCTATAAGGTGTCGGGAGGTTTGCACGGCGTCGGGGTCTCTTGCGTCAATGCTCTCTCTAAGAAAATGCTGGTACAGGTCTCGAAAAATGGCAAACAATATGAGATCGAGTTCCAAAAAGGAAAGCCTGTTACCCCCGTTTCGGAGATTGGAGAGACAGATAAGCGCGGAACCAAAGTCCGTTTTTGGCCTGATGAGACGATTATGCAGGCCACTTCTTTCGATTATGATATCCTTGCTAAACGGTTCCGAGAACTTGCTTTCTTAAATCGGGGAATCTGTATTTTCTTCCGCGACGAACGAAATGCTGACAAACCTGATGAAACTTTCTGTTACGATGGCGGCCTCCGCTCCTTTGTTGAGTATCTCAATGAAGGGAAAGAACCTCTCTTCCCGCAGCCGATCTACTTTCAGGGGTCACGTCAGGGCGACGACGGCCGCATCGAGTTTGAAGCAGCCATGCAGTGGAATGACGGCTATAACGAAACGGTCTATACCTATGTCAATAACATTCCCACCAGGCAGGGAGGAACCCATTTAACCGGATTTTCTACAGCTCTGACGAGAGTACTCAATAACTACATCAAAACCAACAACCTGTTGAAAAGCGATAAAATCACCATCAACGGCGATGATATGCGCGAGGGGCTTGCCGCTGTAATTTCAGCAAAAGTTGCAAACCCTCAGTTTGAAGGGCAGACCAAGCAAAGATTGGGAAACAGCGATGTTGGATCCGTTGTTCAGCAGATAGTGGGAGAAGAGCTGACCATCTTTTTAAATGAAAACCCTGCGATAGCAAAAATGATCGGCGATAAGGCGATTATCGCTGCCCAGGCGCGCGAGGCAGCTCGGAAGGCTAGAGAGCTCACTCTTCGCAAATCTGCGTTAGATAGCGCTCGCCTCCCTGGAAAGCTGACAGACTGCCAGGAGAAAAACCCAGCTCTTTGTGAGATCTATATTGTTGAAGGAGACTCTGCGGGAGGATCTGCGAAGTCGGGACGGGATCGCCGTTTTCAGGCTATCTTGCCGATACGAGGAAAAATCCTGAACGTTGAAAAAGCGCGCCTAGAAAAAGTGCTCGAAAATACTGAAGTGGGGACAATGATTGCAGCACTAGGGTGCGGTATCGGAAGAGAAGGCTTCAACCTCGAGAAATTGCGCTATCATAAGATCATCATCATGACCGATGCCGACGTCGATGGATCCCACATTCGTACTCTTTTAATGACGTTTTTTTATCGGCATATGCCAGCGTTGATTGAAAATAATTTTATCTATATCGCACAGCCTCCCCTGTATCGTGTCAGCCGGAAAAAAACCAGCCGATATATCCATTCAGAGAGAGAGATGGACGATTATTTGCTCGAATTAGGTCTCAGCGATATCCAAATCAAAATCGCCCGCCAGGATAAAATCCTTGAGATGGACCAGGTGAAGTTGCTGACCGAAGCGATCCTCAGTGTGGAAGAATTTATTTCAAGGATCGAAAGAAAGGGAATCCCTTTCAGAGAGTTTGTCGCTTTAAAAGATCAACATGGATTGTTTCCAAGATTTCAAGTCAGCCTCGTCGATGGTCCTCGGTTTGCCTACTCTGAAGATGAGTTCGTTGCATTGAGAAAATCTGAGGAAGAGAGTCAAAGAAGGCAGCATGAAAAGACGCTGGCATCCATTCCGGACGCTGAAATCACCGAGGAGATGAAAGCCTTTAAACCGTCCCGCATTAACTTTATCGAACTCTTCGAAGAAAACAGCGTCCAAGAAATTGAGCAGATGCTGCAGCACTTTGGCTTTCAAATGAATGAGTATCTCATTGCAGATGGCCCCCTCGTCGAAATCATCGAAGATAACAATAAAAAAACGTTGTATCATACTCTGAAAGAGGTGATCGAATTCATCCGTGAAAATGGACGGAAAGGGATTGAGATCCAACGGTACAAAGGTTTGGGCGAGATGAATGCCGACCAATTGTGGGAGACGACGATGGATCCTGATAAACGGACGTTGATCCGAGTCACCCTCCCTAATATCATCGAAGCTGAGCATATGTTTGCAATGCTGATGGGACAAGATGTCCCTCCCCGCCGTGCTTTTATTGAACGGTTTGCATTATCGGTTAAGAATTTAGATATTTAGTTCTATAAGAGGCAACTATGTCGTATACTGAAAACGAAATTATCGTCCCACGTAACGTTGAAGATGAGATGAAAGATAGCTATCTACGCTATTCGATGTCTGTGATCATCTCGCGGGCTTTACCTGATGTACGTGACGGTCTGAAGCCTTCTCAACGGCGGATCCTCTACGCGATGCGCCAACTGAACCTCTCTCCAGGAGGCAAGCACCGTAAATGTGCGAAGATCTCGGGCGATACATCGGGCGACTACCACCCCCATGGAGAGGCAGTCATCTACCCCACTCTGGTGAGAATGGCTCAGAAATGGATGATGCGGTACAACCTCATCGATGGGCAGGGGAACTTTGGTTCAGTTGATGGCGACCCAGCTGCTGCGATGCGTTATACTGAAGCCCGTCTGACGACAGCTTCGGTTCAACTGATGGATGACCTCGATAAAGATACCGTCGACATGGTCCCCAACTATGACGAAACCAAAAAAGAACCGACGGTATTCCCTTCGAAATTTCCCAATCTCCTCTGTAATGGTTCTTCAGGGATTGCTGTCGGGATGGCGACAAACATCCCTCCCCATAATCTCACTGAACTCATTCACGCAACTTTGCTTCTATTAGACAACCCTCTGACGAGTGTCGATGAGATTCTGCAGGTGGTGCCTGGTCCAGACTTTCCTACAGGTGGGATTATCTGCGGCTATAGAGGGATCAGAGAGGCCTACCACACAGGACGCGGCAAATTGACCCTCCGAGGCGTCATCCGTGTCGAAGAGATGGAAGACCACCCCGAGAGAAACCGCCTTGTCATCGATGAAATCCCCTATAACGTCAATAAATCGACCTTGATCGAACGAATCGCTGAGCTGATCAACGCCAAGACAATCACCGGCATCTCTGATTTGCGTGACGAATCAGATAAAGATGGGATGCGTGTTGTCATCGAGCTGAAAAAGGGTGAAATGCCCGAAGTGATCATCAACCAGCTCTATAAATTCAGCGATCTCCAGATCACTTTCGGCTGCAACATGCTGGCTTTGGATAAAGGCCTTCCTCGCACCATGAACATCAAACAGATGATCGCCTGCTGGATCGAACACCGCATAGACGTTGTTCGGCGACGGACTCGCTTCGAACTGAACAAAGCTGAAGCGCGTGCGCATATCTTAGAAGGGTATTTGAAGGCTATTGATCACTTGGATGAAGTGGTCAAAATCATTCGAGGAAGTCAAAACCGGGACGAAGCAAGACATCAACTGATGGAGCGCTTTGAGTTCTCAGAGCGGCAGTCTAACGCTATCCTAGAATTGCGCCTCTATCAGCTGACGGGGTTGGAACGGGATAAGTTGAACGACGAGTACCAAGATATCCTCCAAAAAATCGACTACTACCGTGCTGTGCTGGCTAGCGAAGCAATGGTTAAAGGGATCATCAAGGATGAATTGGCCGAAATACAGAAATACCATAAATCTGAACGCCGCACCCATATCATCGCTGCAGAAAGCGAAGTCAATATGGAAGACCTGATCGCCAATGAACCGGCAATCATCACGATATCTGAAGACGATTATATCAAGAGAATGCCTGTCGATACCTTCCGCGAGCAGCGGCGTGGAGGACAAGGAGTCGCTGGCATGCAGCTGAAGAGGGAAGATGACTCCATTAAAGGGCTCTATGTCGCTTCCGCCCACGACTATCTCCTGATCTTCACAAATCTTGGACGCTGCTACTGGCTGAAGGTTTGGCAGATCCCTGAAACTGGTCGAAAATCAAAAGGAAAACCGCTCATCAACCTGCTTGAAGACCTCCGTCCAAGTGAGAAAATCGCCACCGTCCTTTGTGTCTCCTCTTTTGAAGATGAGTCCTGCATCTTGATGGCGACTAAACATGCTATCGTCAAGAAAACCCTCTTACAAGAGTTCAGCAACCCCCGCAGAAAAGGGATCTTAGCTCTCGATATCGACGAAGGGGATGAACTTGTCGCTGCTAGACTTGTCAAGGCGACTCAACAGGTGATGCTTTTCACCTATCAAGGGATGGCTGTCCGCTTCGATGAGAGCAACGTCCGCGCAATGGGACGGGCAGCACGCGGCGTGATAGGGGCTAAATTGAAAGATGAGAAAGACTATATCGTCGGTTGTGAGGTGGTCAATGGCAACGAGTCCATCTTAGTGGTTTGTGAAAACGGATTTGGCAAACGATCTAATGTGGAAGACTTCCGCCAAACACGACGTGGTGGTGTCGGCGTCAGATCGATCATCACTAGCGATCGAAATGGCAATGTCGTTGGAGCTCTCTGCGTCAACGATAATGATGGGATGGTGATGATGTCTTCAACAGGTCAGGCGATACGGATTAGCATGCGCGATCTCCGGATCATGGGACGCAACACACAAGGCGTCAAACTCGCTAACCTCAAAGAAGGGGTCTCCTTAGTGGCCATCCAGAAGTTGGAAAGAGGGGGAGAAGACGATGTCGCCGATCTCGAGGCCGTGACAGGGATAGAAACAGAGACAGAAACAGAGCCAGCTGAGTTTGCAGAGCCAGATTCATCAGAGCCAACACCATCCTAGAACACAAGATAGACAGGATAAGAGACAAAACAGGATAGACAGGATCGCTTCGCGGCAAGATAGGCAGGATGATAAGATAAGTGTGCTTTCATGCTCTTATCATCCTGCCTATCTTGTTTACCGTCCTTATTATGGAGCGTTTTGAGAAAGTCTTACAGTTCCTGCGCTCTTAAGGATAGGTCCTAAGCGAATGGCTGTATAAATTTGAAACACACCTACAGAGTTGCTAAACTTCGTTTCGAAGCCTACGCCAGCAAAATATTGCTGTGCATCAAGGATAGATAATCTGCTGTTGTGGTTGACGTTTATCGTTGTACTAAAAGTTGCTGGACTTGCTCCCGCTTGTGCATTAGCGAAGGTGTTATTGTTCTTATCTGTGTCAACGATGACTAAGCCATCTTGGTCAGTGATGACGACACGTGCCGAAGTAATACCAAATTTTGCGTTATAATTATTCACAATTGACTGAGCTGCAGCTAGCAAATTAGCGTAGTGTGCTTGATCGGTATTTGCAAATAGCAGTGCAGTTAACGAATCAACGAATGGGAGAAGGAATTTATATTCTCTCTGATAGATTGGGCTTTCAGCACTATCGTAGTACTGCAATCTCACACCATCAGCAGCATTGGTTTTTGGCAATGCTGGACGGCATCGACGATGGCGACCTGATCGATGACGAGCTGTAGCATCCACAGCAAATTCTTCCCAGCCTTGCGTACTCCCATTTCCTAAATTGGATTGGTCTGATCCAATGACTAAGCTTGTGCAGCATAGCATACCTAAAAGAGACATTGTGAATAATTTTTTGAGCATTTTTTTCTCCATATTTGTGGTGCGATTAATTCTAAACCGACCGAGCTTTCAATCTATCAAGCCAATATACCCCGTCTAAGTCATTTAAGGTTTTTGTACCCCTCGTCTTGATTTCTGTCAATTAAAGATTTGACACCTTTATTGAAATCCATTAAAAATCATACTTAAATTTTGGACGCTTAACATCTCAACAAATCATTAAAGGAGAAAAAATGTTTAACGTAAGAAAATCAATGAAATTGCCCCTCACTATTCTGACAGCCGTTCTGTTTTTTGGAAATCTCAGCTTGCAGGCTGACTGCTGTGGTCATCCGAAGTTCATCAGAATAAGAGGAGAGGCTGCTCCAGAAGTAAAGGAAAAGATTAGAACCAATAAACCTTTTCCCTATCGTCAGATCTATCAAAATCTCGTAAAAAATGACAATATTGCCACCCTTGGACAAGACCTCACCGCTTTGTATGCTTCTCTATCTTCGCCAGATACGAGTGTAAAAGAGGCTGCTTATATGAAATTGTTTAATGATGCTCTGAGTATCATCACTAATTATTGTCCATCACAATCTCCAGAATCTCTCCGTGTCGTGGTGACTGCTGCTAATGGACTCGTCGTCGTCGATACGGATTTGGGACCGATTAATACCTTAGAGAATTTCTTAGCGGCAAATCTCGGCAGCGGTTTCAACAGCCGAATTGCTATTTTGGATGCTCAAGCTTGGCCAGCGGGTGTTGGAGTCGAAACACAATTCGATCTCGATCCCTTCCGTCTTGCATATGGATCTGCTGTTGCCGTCCGCCTCGGTCCATATCTCAACAACCCAGGGACAGTTAGATTGACAAAGTTTTGATAGATCCAAGTCCTGCCTGCTAAACAAGATGGCAGGATATGGGACAGAACAGGATAGGCAGGCATACGCATCAGTTGCTATGCTGGATTTCGAGTCGATCTTATAAAGATCTTTCTTGAAAAAGAGCGAACACTCCAATTAATGTG
>JAGVJP010000031.1 GCA_020051075.1 Parachlamydiales bacterium | reverse complement strand
CCGATCTGGAGCCTAGCCATGTTTGGCCGCAAGGCGGCCAACATGGCGAGGCTCCCTACCCCGTGAACGGATACCTCCAGCGTTTTTAAAAGCACTGTCTTATCCTGTGAACGGATACTATTTTTCCAGTCCTAATTGAGAGAGGCTCTTTGAAATTCCTTTTAAATATTCAGCATAGTTTTCTGCATGATTAGGTCTGTCAGTTCTTAGAGGAAACACGGCTGGTGAAAAATGTCCACGATCGATAATCGGAGGAGGCAAACCGTAGCGCTGCAAAACGTAATCCATTAAAAGAACAGAGATCCTGCCATTTCCATTTTGGAAGGGGTGAAGACTGACAAATCTTTGAGTTGCTTCATAGGCAAATGAAACAGGATTCGCTTTGCCCTCATCGCATAATTGACATTGTTGGTTAAACCAATCAAAAAATTCTTTCATCCGAGGTTGCAAGAAAGTGGGTGGGGTAAATGTTCCTCCTGTAGAGCGCACGATTTGGTCACCATGTCTTAACGTCCCAGGTGCATCAATTTCTCCACTCATCAGTTGTTTATGCAATGCACAGATTTGTTCCAAGGTGATGATTTCATGAGTTCCTCTATGAGCCATAGCCATTTCGAAAATCTGTACCTCCACTTGGTTCCATTGTTCTTTGAGAGTTTCCACGTTTGGACTATTTGAAGTTAAAGTGGATGAAATGGACATTCTTGCTTGAATCCAAGGCTGCATGTCAGGGCTACTCCGTTTAGCGGGATAAGCATCAGAATATGTCGGGGACAAGAATTGTTCATGAATACTTTTAGCGTATGCGATCTCTTCGGGGTTTAATGCAGAATCGGATATCCAGAAACTTTCATAGCGTGCACTTGAAAAAGCAAAGACATAAATTTGTGTTCTGATGTCGGTATTTTCATTCAAAAAATCTTCATCTAAGGCGGTTTTCAGGAGCGTATCAAAAAGTGTGTTGTTTTCGCTTGTTCTCATCAAATTTTCAAAAATCGATGGGGTTGTTGATCGGAAAAGAGCATTAATGAGTTTAGTTTTGTTTTCTGGATTTAACTGATCAATATTTTTAATCAAATGGGAAAATAGAGGGAAAGTAGATTGACCCATTGCAGGTTCATTTTGGTAAATGTTGATCAATTGATTGATAAAAGATGGTTCGCTACCTAGAGGGAGGAATAGGGTGTTTAAATTACCTCCTGAGGCTTCGTTGATTGTTGCAATAGACGTATCTTCATTAAATTTGTTAATTAAATCTGAGAGATTGTTTTGAATTTCTTGTTCTTCAGAAATCACTTCAGGGACATCAAATTCATCTTCAATAGTAAATTTTAAGTCATTTAGCTGTTTTCTAATTTTGTAATCAACGTCTCTTTCAAGGTATTTGGTGATGTTTTCACCTAATTTGTGAAGATCTTTTGAGAATTTTACTTTACTTTCCCCTCCTAAATTTGAAAATACATTCTGAGAAATTTCAATTATCTTTCCAGTGTCCAAATCGAAACTTTCATGCTCGTTTTTCATTAGTTTTACTGCAATAGTTTCACCTGCTGTATCCAACAGCTCTCCAAACTGTTGTTTAGCCGAATAATCGATGATAGTACTCCAATCTTCATTTGAAAAATTAGGAGTGACTGAAAATCCATCACCATTAATACTAGTCATATGAAGACTCCTTTCGTTACCAATAATGAAATAATTGTCATCAATCTTATAATTAAATGATTGCATATGTTTGTGTATATAATATTAAAAAAATGTTAATACTGGTATGTTTAGATTTGCTTTATTAAAAATGATTATTTGTTTTTTTTAATAACCATTTAATTCTCTTGTGAATATTCCAATTCGTCTTCGTGCCTTTTAGGCTGTCGAATTCCCTCGAAGTATCTCTCTATTGGATTAAAATCACCCATTCGGTATAGATAGAACAACATCTGATGGGAGGTTTGAATGGCCAAGTTGAACGACCCTTTTAAAATTCTTCGTACGATCAAACAAGGTGCCTTCTATTCTCTACCCTCTCTCGCACAACAATTCCCTTCCATCAAACGGCTGCCTGTCTCTGTCCGGATCATCTTGGAGTCGCTGCTGAGAAATTGCGATGGAGCACGCGTAAAACAAGAAGATATCGTCAAATTGGCACAATGGAATCCTCAGCATCTTGGCGAAGGAGATGTCCCTTTCATTGTATCGCGCGTGATTTTACAAGATTTCACCGGAGTTCCTCTTCTGGTTGACTTAGCAGCCATGCGCGATGCCGTCGCTGCATTAGGGAAGGACCCAAGCCAGATCGAACCACAAGTCCCTGTCGACTTAGTCATCGACCACTCCGTCCAAGTTGACCACGCCAGAGTTGAAGATGCCTTTGGGTTCAACGTCAAAGTAGAATTCGAGCGGAATCAAGAGCGCTATACCTTCCTTAAATGGGGGCAGGAGGCCTTTAAAACCTTCAAAGTGATCCCTCCGTCCATAGGCATTGTCCATCAAGTGAATTTGGAATACATTGCCTCTGTGGTGACATCATCATCAATAGAAGATGGGACAAAACTTCTCTATCCAGATACACTCGTTGGAACCGACTCACATACGACAATGGTCAATGGATTAGGGGTTGTGGGATGGGGTGTCGGAGGCATTGAAGCCGAAGCGGCTATGCTTGGACAGCCCGTGTCGCTGCAACCCCCTGAGGTGATAGGAGTCTGTCTGACAGGGCAGCTGCAGGAAGGAGTCACCGCGACAGACCTCACCCTGCGGATCACTGAAATGCTCCGTAAAGAGAAAGTTGTAGGGAAATTCGTCGAGTTCTTCGGCGAGGGGGCTGCAACACTTTCTGTTGCTGACAGGGCGACAATAGGTAATATGGCCCCTGAATATGGGGCGACGATGGGGTTTTTCCCTGCGGATGAGAAGAGCTTGAGCTACCTTGAGATGACGGGGAGGGATCCTCAGGCGATAGCGCTGGTGCGCGATTACCTCACGGCCCAAGAGCTTTTCGGGATCCCTCGCAAAGGTGAAATCGATTATACTAAAGAACTAGAACTCGATTTAAGCTCAGTACGCCCTTGTGTGTCGGGGCCAAAACGTCCGCAGGATCGGATCGACCTCTTTGGGATTAAAAGCCGATTTAATGAGCTGCTCGCTGCTTCGGTAGAGTCTGGCGGATACGGCAAAGATGATAAGAAAAAGTTCCCCCATGTCTGCATTCATTCTGAAGGTCATTTTGGTTTGCTGCCTCATGACACTGGAGGAATAGAGGAAATAGGAAAAAAAGGGGATGACATCTGGAGCGAAGAAGAGATGGTTGAAAACCGCCCCTTCAACCGCGTTGTCGCAACGCCAGGATATTCTGAAACCGTGGCTTGTGATGCCCTATTAACCCATGGCTCCATCGTCATCGCTGCAATCACAAGCTGCACAAACACCAGCAACCCGAACGTGATGATTGCCGCCGGTCTGCTTGCTAAAAAAGCTGTTCAGAAAGGGCTGCGGGTCAACCAGATGATTAAAACGAGCTTAGCTCCCGGATCGCGTGTTGTTACCGACTATCTCAAGAAAACAGGCTTGCAGGAATACCTGGATTTGTTAGGATTTCAGCTCGTAGGCTACGGCTGTACGACATGTATTGGCAATAGCGGACCATTGGACGAACGGATCGAAGAAGCGGTCAAAGAACACGACATCATCGCGGCAAGCGTGTTGAGTGGAAATAGGAATTTTGAAGCGCGCATCCATAGCTCTGTGAAGGCAAATTTCTTGATGTCACCTCCACTTGTTGTTGCTTTTGCTCTTGCAGGAAGAGTCAACATTGATATGGAAAAAGATCCTGTTGGATACAACCAAGAAGGGGATCCGATCTTCTTGAAAGATATCTGGCCGACGAATCGTGAAATTGAAGAGGCGGTGCAGCAAGGGATTGAACCCGCAATGTTCAAACAGCGCTACGGAAGTATTTTTAAGGATAGCGGTGTATGGAATCGTTTGCCCATTACAAAAGGGGCCCAGTATCAATGGGAAGAGCAGAGCACTTATATTCAAAAACCCCCTTATTTTGACCGCTTTTCCCTCCAAAAACTTGAGCAGCCTGTCTTGAAGGAGATGCATGCTCTCGCTATTTTTGGCGACTCAGTCACCACTGACCACATCTCTCCTGCAGGAGCCTTTAAGTCGAATTCCCCAGCGGGCGAATATCTTCTTTCATTAGGAATTAAAGAAGGAGATTTCAATAGCTACGGAAGCCGTCGTGGAAATCATCACGTGATGATGCGAGGGACTTTTGCCAATGTCCGGATCAGAAATAAAATGGCTGATGGGCAAGAGGGCGGTTTCACAAAATTGATGCCAGAAGGGAAGTTGACAACAATTTTTGGAGCTTGCGAGGCTTATCATAAACGAAATACCCCTTTGATTGTCTTTGCAGGCCGCGATTACGGCATGGGCAGCTCCCGCGATTGGGCTGCCAAGGGGCCGGCTCTCTTAGGTGTGAAGGTTGTTGTTGCGCAAAGTTTTGAGCGGATTCACCGGAGTAATCTCATTGGGATGGGGATCCTGCCTCTTGAGTTCAAAGACAAGGAGAGTGCGGAGAGCTTAGAGATTAAAGGAGATGAACTTTTTACAATAGAATTGCTCAAAGGACAGCTTCTCCCTCAGCAAGACATTTCTCTCGAGGTTAAACGCAATGGCAGCGCGAGGAAAATCGTTCTTCGCTTGCGTTTGGACACCCCCTTGGAAATCGAATATTACTTGCAGGGAGGGATTCTACCCTTTGTTTTGCGCCAGCGCTTAATCAACAGCCTCATGACTTGACGATTTTGACAACCGCTTCGACGTGGGCGGTCTGTGGAAACATATCGAACGGCTGGACCCCAGCAATAGCATATCCCAGCGGAAGGAGCAGTGCTAAATCTCGCGCCAAAGTGGCAGGATCGCAGGAGATATAAATGATCGTGTCGGGATTTAGCGAAGCCGTCTGTTGGATCACTTCTGCCTCGCAACCTTGCCTTGGGGGGTTTAAAACGACGACATCGACATCTGCTAGCTTTTTGATCCTCTTCTTGACGTCATCACAGATAAATTCAACATTGTTGATCTCATTTAATGCCGCGTTTTCTTCGGCATCCTTGCAGGCGGTTTTAACGCATTCGATCCCAATCACTTTATGCGCTTTCTTAGCGAAAATAAGGGCAAGAGTCCCCACGCCGCAATAGGCATCTAACACAGTTTCTTTCCCAGTCAATCCTGCAAAAGCGACTGCCTGCTCATACATCTTTTCTGCCTGCTTGGGATTCACCTGGAAGAATGAAGCCGGAGAAATCTTGAACGTCAGCCCGCACAGCTTCTCTTCAATGGACGACACCCCAGCTAACAAAGTGTATTCTTCACCCAAGATGACATTATCGTGTCTATCATTTCTGTTGTGGACAACTCCTTTAACTTCTGGGCAGGCCAGGAGCAATTTCTTTGCGATGGCGACCATCTCGTCTGTTTTAGGTCCTGTGGTGACCAATATCACCAACCCTTGCTGGGAGTGTAGGGAACTTTTGATGAGGAGATGGCGGAGACCGTCCTCTCTATTTTGGGATTCATAGGCTTTCAGAGAGGAGGATTCTTTGATGATCGATGAAGCCGACTGGAAAATTTTCTCTCCTAAGGGACAGTGAATCTCACAGTGATCCACTTCGACGAGGGTATGCGATCCTTTGGCGTATAGGCCAAAGACAATTTCTCCAGTGGGGCCGTTCTGAACAGGCATTTGAATTTTATTGCGATATGCTAGAGGCGAGGGCGATGGGAGGCATGGAGAGATAGCGATCCCTTTTAATTGTCCGATCCGTTCGAAAGCGTCGATGACGCGCTGCCGCTTAGCTTCAAGCTGTTTATCGTAGGTTAAATGCATGATTTGACATCCTCCGCAGCGTCCAAATAGTGGACAGGGCGGGGTGGTGCGGTCTGCTGAAGGGGTGACGATGGAAACCAGCTGCGCTTTGGCATAGCGTTTGTGGCAGCTATTGACTTTGACTTCGACAACTTCCCCAGGAAGCGCTTGATCGACAAAAATTGCAAGGCCCTCATACGCTCCCACGCCTTCTCCATTATGGCCGAGGCTATGGATAGTGAGTTGGATGGTTTGATCGACTTGGACGGGGGGCTGTAACATGAATTGGCCTTATGTATAACTTTGGAGGGGCGTTGTTTGAGAGGTTCGATTTAACTGACGCCGTTGAGCGTGTAGCTGCCTCGGATCAATGTTTAATTCCTCTTCGTTTTTAGCAGCGAGCTGTCCGCATCCGCCGCTGATGTCTTGTCCACGGCTGTAGCGGACAGGTGCAGGGATCGATCTTTCAGAGAGGTAGAGTTGAAATTGTCTAATCCGTTCAGCATCTGAAGGCTCCATATCGATTCCAGGAAAGTGGTTGATCGGAATGAGGTTGACGCTGGCCTTTAAGCCATGTACGTATTTGACGAGAGCTTTTGCATGGGCGATGGTGTCGTTTTCCCCTTGTATCATCACATACTCGAAAGTGATCCCGGTTCTAGCAGGGGCGGGATATTCCAATAACGCCTCTTTTAACGTTTTCAGGCTGTATTTGCGGTTGATCGGCATCATCTTGCTTCTTTCTTCTTCGACGGCAGTGTGAAGCGATATCGCCAATCTCACAGGAAGTTCCTTGCCGAGATTTCTAATTTCTGGAACCAGTCCTGATGTTGAAATAGTGACGCGGGACTTCGATAGCCCTAATCCTTGAGGTTCGATCATCATCGAACAAGCCTTGACAACAGCTTCGTAATTATCTAGAGGTTCTCCCATGCCCATGAAGACCACATTGGTCACCGTTCTGTCTTTGCCTTCTCGCCGGAGCCGTTGATTGGCGAAGAGGATTTGTCCAATGATCTCGCCGGAGGTTAAATTCCGCTTAAACCCCATCTTCCCCGTCTGGCAAAACGTGCATCCCATCCGGCATCCCACCTGGCTGCTGATGCAAAGTGTCAGTCGATTCTCATAGGGCATTAAAACCATTTCGATGAGCAACCCATCAGCGGTTTTGAGGAGAAATTTTTCACTTAGGTCTTGCGAGATCAGATGGGCTTCAATAGTGAATATTTCCCAGCTGAAAGAGTGGGTCAATGCTTCTCTGACTTTGAGGGGGAGGTTGGTAAAGTGCGAGGGATCTAACTGGTTTTTTTGATAAATCCATTGGATGATCTGATTACCGGTAAATTTGGGCAGCCCCTTGTCTTGGCACCAGCGGTGCCAATCTCCAATAGAGAGGTCTAAAGGATTTTCTTTTGTTAAATAAAGTTGCAATGGGTGAGTTTTCATGAAGCGATGATATCAAATTTAATGTTTCATGTCCAGACCTCTCCTTCTTTGTTAAAAAAAAGGGTGTGATCTCTGAATAATTACTCTAATTTTTAATGTCTCTATTTAATTTTAATAAACAAAACAAATGCTATAATATAAATATAATGTAATAAATTTTTGCTTTAGTTTTTAAAACTACTTTATGAAGTTTTATTATGGAATCTAAAAATATTCCAATTCAGAGAGAATCTACTCATCTTAATCAACTATACAGTTCCCCATCGCAAGAAAAAACCTTCTTTAATTCTACAGATAGAAAAATATCTCTCGTCGCATCAATTATGTTTGGCGGTTTTTCATCAAGTTTAGCAACTGAATTCAGTTTAAATTTGCAACGCATCATGAGTCAGAGAGGAGGGGAACGATTGACTAAGATGACTCAAAGGATTGAAGGCTCAAGCGAAGTGAGTGAACGCTTAACGAGTCCGGATCAGGAACAAGAACACGGGGAAGTTTCTATTGAGGCTGAAACAAGTAGTGGTGCAGATGAGTCATTGACACTGGACGTTAATGCAGAGCCGCTCGATGAAGATGGAAGAACTCCTTTGGCAGCAGCATGCCTTTCAGGAGATCTTGATGCTGTTGAGAATTTAGTGAAATCTGGTGCAAATATCGAGGCTCTCGATCTGGAAGGGAGGACTCCTTTGGCTTTAGCTTGTTTTTGTGACAATGTTGATGTCATGGAAGTGTTATTGAAGGCCGGCGCTAATATAGATGCTGTTGACTACGTTGGAATGACACCTCTGGCAACAGCTTGCGAGGACGGAAATATGGATGTGATAGAAATATTGTTGAAAGCCGGCGCAAATATTGAGGTGGTCGATAATGATGGGAAGACTCCTCTTGCAATTGCTTGCTGTATCGGTAAACCTGGTCCCGTAGATAAATTGTTAGAAGTCGGCGCAAATGTAGATGCTGTAGACCTCCGCGGGATGACACCTTTGGCGGCAGCTTGTGAAGATGGAAACTTATCTATCGTAAAAAAATTGATGAAAGCAGGTGCAAATAGAGAAGCGATTGACAACATAAATCGGACGCCACTGATTATTGCTACCCGAAGAGGAAATAAATCTATCATAGGAAAGTTGTTGAAAGCTGGCGTGAATATCGAGACGGCTAATAAAGATGGGAAGACAGCCTTGGCATTAGCTTGTACTTATGGAAACGTAGACGTCATAGACATGTTGTTGAAAGCACGCGCAAACATAGAGACAACCGATGTAGATGGTAGGACGCCTTTGGCCTTAGCCTGCATCTATGGAAAGCTCGAGGCCATCGATGTGTTATTGAAAGCCGGCGCTAATATTGAGGCTAACGACAAGAATGGTCGATCACCCCTGAGATTGGCGACTATCTTCGAAAAACCCGACGTCATGGATAGGTTATTGAAAGCGGACGCTAATATTGAAGCTAAAGATAAAGAAGGTGAGACCGCCTTAATAGGTGTTTGTTCGCGAGGAAAAACTCAATTTGCGGACAAGTTGTTGCAAGCAGGTGCAAAAATAGAGACTTTTGATAAGAATCGCCGTACTCCTTTGGCCTTAGCATGTGTTGCTGGAAATTTCGAAGTCGTTGGCCTATTATTGGACGCTGGAGCAAACATTAACGCCATCGATAACTCTGGTCGGACCCCTCTGATAATCGCTTGCTTGCTTGGGGAACTCGCTATTGCGGAAAATTTGTTGGCAAGAGGTGCCAAAGTTGATGAAATAGATGACAATGGGAACACCGCTCTTTCTTTTGCGATGACCTCTCCAGTCTTTAAAGAGACATCAGTGATCGATGAACTGAAAACAAAAGATCGTGGGGTGACTCATGAACTGATGCTATGCAAAGAACTTGCGCATCGATTTGGCATCGAAGGGACAGTGAAACTATTAGGTGAAGAATTCAGTCTGATAGGATGGCGGCTAGCCCCTGCACAAGCTCTTTTATCCTCCAAAGTGCATTCTTACTACACGGGTTTGTCGAAGGCGATAGATAACGGTTTTCCAGAACCTGCTGACATTTTGCCGGGTCAGGAGCCTAATGTATGGTCAAATATTTACAGCGGCCTGTCTGCAACAACTCAAGAGCTTATTAACGACAAACTTAGCGCTGAGAGCTTAAAGAAAATATTGAATGATACAGAACAGGCTATTGAAGAAAGTTTACCTACAAGCGTCACCGAAGTACAGCAGCGAGCTGATGAAGGGAAACCCGTGGGGTTATTCATGGATATGAAGCTTGGACCCGAACAAAGGTCGGAGCATGCTGTATCAATGGCATTTATGAAGGTGGGGGACAAATGGAGAGTGGCTCGCTGCAACAAGGGATATGGTTGTGGAGATAAACCAGGGATCGTCGTCCATACAACAACCGATCCATTTGATCCAAGCAAATACTACCCCGCCGTTTCTGAAGATTTTCATTTACATGGATTTGAAAGAGATCTTTCACTGACGGATGAGGTTCACATCAGGCAAAAATATCAGAAAGTAGGTAACTGCACCGTTGCCAACTCCAATGGAATGGAATTGGCTTTACTCTATCTTCAACTTGAGCAGATCTTAGGCCATGCTGCAGCACTAGAGCTTGCGCAAGCCATCAAAAAAGAGCGTTGCGAAGATTCCCGTGAAGGGACTCTGAAGGAATACAACGACTATCACGCGACACATCGAGAGATTCCGCCCAATGTGGAATTATTGGAAAAAATTCAACAAAAAATAAAATAACACTCGGATGAAAGACAGGAAAGGACAAGAGCCTAAGGAGGTTATTTCACAAGTCCGAACTTGGACCAGTCCGGTGAGCTATCGCCAACAACAGATTATCTATTTCCACTCACAGGTTGTTTCCAAAATTGAGGAGGTCTCAATAGTGCAAAGAATAAGCATGCCCTAAGGTACGAAGTGCTGGCATATCATAGCCCAGGCCGTCAGGCCTGGGGATGCTCAACCCCAAATAGCGAGCCCTGAAAGGGCGGCATAATCATTTGACTTTGTTATATTTATGTTATACGAACCATTTTGCTAAGTCCCTGCGAGCAGTTAAGATCAGTCTATTTCAGTTTTTAATTAAATCAAAAAAGTTTAGTGTTGTTATTGTTTTTAAATATTTTCACTCTTTTTGTTGACAATTAATATATTTATTGCTAGAATTTAGTTTATTAATTATTATCGTTTGTTAATTAAAAAAAGAGGGAAATAGTTATGGTCGATATTCGTGGGTTTATCACTACATCAATTCCAGAATTTGTGTTGGTCACCATCCCAGCTAAATTACATGGAGCTCGAGAGTTAGCTGTCACGACTTTTATGAATGCCACTCCCTTGCAACAAAAGGCAACGATCGCTGCTCTAGCTATTCTTGCGTTGGCTTTGCTAGTGGGAATAGGGACCTGTATCTGGAACGCATATCAGAAGTCAAAAGAACAAGACTCATTTCTCATGTTAGATTTTAGTTCTGTTCATGGTAATGGCTCCGTCGGTGAACACCACTAACCATACCCTTGATTTATATTGACGAGTAATATATTTTTTTGATAGAATTTTGTTAACTTTTAAACCTAATAAAAAAGGATTTTTTTTATGTCTAATACAATGTCGGCAGTTGGTGGATTTCTCACCAAAACGGTTCCTCAATTTTTTCAGAGCATTCCTGGAAAGTTAAATGGAGCTCGAGAAGTTGCTTTAACTACATTTAGAAATGCAACTCCATTACAACAAAAAGCGACTCTCGCTGCTTTGGCTATCTTAGCTTTAGTTGTTGTAGCGGCTATTTCAACTTTAATTTTTAAAGCTTGCCAACGAACAAGCCCTCAGTTGCCAGTTACACCATTAACGCCACCAGAGGAAGACTCTAGCACAACAGAGTCAGAATCTAGCACAACAGAGTCAGAACCTAGCACAACAACACCTCCTGGATTGACCTCACCAGAGCCAACACCAGAGACAACACCAACAACACCAGAGACAACACCAACAACACCAGAGCCAACACCAGTAACACCAGATACAACACCAGATACAACACCAGAGCCAGCTCCTAGCACAACAGAGCCAGCTCCTAGCACAACAGAGCCAGCTCCTAGCACAACAGAGCCAGACTCTAGCACAACAGAGCCAGCTCCTAGCACAACAGAGCCAGACTCTAGCACAACAGAGCCAGACTCTAGCACAACAGAGCCAGCTCCTAGTACAACAGAGCCAGCTCCTAGTACAACAGAGCCAACTTCTACAGACTCAACACCATCTTCTAATGCATCAGTTGGTGGATCAGAAGATTCAGACAGTTCAGTTGATGATTCAGACAGTTCAGTTGATGATTCAGATAGTTCAGTTGATGATTCAGATAGTTCAGTTGATGAAAATTCAGATTCAGAAAGTTCAGTTGAAGAAAATTCAACTTCAGTCAGTTCGGTTGAAGGATCAGAAGATTCAACACCTGCCCCTAAAGAGACACCATCAGCCCCTACTTTAGTTGAAACTCCAAAAAGTCCAGTTCGTGACGAATATGACGTTCAACCTGGTTGTATCATTTCGTAGTTGTACTGTAACCCTCGACGTCACCTCAAGATATGAGGAAAGCTTCCCTTAACTTGGGTTTTGACGTCCTTGGGAATGTGCTGGGGAATTGTATAAGACCTCAGAAAACAAAGCCGCTGCGCCTTATCGGTGCAGCGGCTTTTTTATTTAAAGGTACTTCAGAGACTATTGCAAAACTCTCTTACGAACCATGCGATCATTCTTGACAGACTCTTATCTCTACTCTAGGTTCTTGTCAACATCGTTCCTAGAGAAAGCGGAAGAGGACTTCATACGCGTTAAGCTAACATAACATGCATAAATTCAGATAATAAGAAAAAATCTACTTGTTCAGAATTTGTTCTGGAGATACTTTTCCCTTATGCTGCCCTTACAAGGCACAATGGAGGGGCTGTAGTTCCAGGCCTGACAGCCTCTGGGCGAGTGTGGCTAACTTTTTGCGAGAACTTGTATCCTACTTATCCATAATGATGTGCCGCCCTTTCAGGGCTCATAAATAGGTATGAAGTGTTCCAGGCCTGACGGCCTGGGCTATGAAATGCCGGCACTTCGTGCCTTAGCAAAGCCGCAAAAGGCGATGACCGATCTAAGTTAGAACAGAATTTAAGGCACGGGAGCAGATCAAGAGTCCTAAGAATCAGCGGTTCTTAAAGTTCGGAGGGGATCTCAATAGTGCTTAAGAATAAGCATGCCCTAAGGCACGAAGTGCTGGCATATAGCCCAGGCCGTCAGGCCTGGGACAGTTCACACCTATTTATGAGCCCTGTAAGGGCGGCATAATCATTTGATGTTGTTACATTTATGTTAGCTTAACGCTTATGAAGTCCATTTTTTGTTTTCTCTATGACCGATTTGGCAAGTTTTCGTTCATCTTGCTTATCCTGCCGCTTGGATCTTGCCTATCCTGGTTTTTTGCTACCTCGTCCTTATTTGGGCTGGTTGTGGTGGTGAAGCTTTTGGAGGAGTTCATGAATATAAGCTTGAGGGCCAGCTTTCTGGTAGTTCACAATAAAAAGCTTTTCTCCAAGGGCATCGACAACGACAATCGTTGGAAAGACATCAATTTTATAGCGGTCAAAGAGCGGTTTGTAAGGTGAATTTAACATCCCTTTCTCCGAGTAATCGGGGAATTCTGCTTTCAAGAAGACAAATTTCTGTCCGACTCCCTGAACAAACTCGCTGTTTTTAAGCACTTCTCTTTCCAGCTTCATGCATGCCGGACACCAGTTCGTTCCTGTGAATAAAATCAGAATCGGCTTCGAAGTGCTCTGAGCGAGTTCGACCGCATCAGAATAGTTCTTCGTCCAATTGATTCCATTTTTTTGCACTGCTGAAGAGGGAGTTTCTTGCCCAGACACAAATGAAGAGGCTAATAAAGAGGTTCCAACGGCAATTGTTATGAATAGACGTCTCATAAATTTCCTTTAGCTGATAACTTACAATTGATTTTAAAGTGACAAAATGAATAAAATTTCCTACTATCTACCTTAAGTGAACCACAAGAATAATGCAATCATTTCCTCCCACAGCCGTCATCCGCCATCGCTTAGAAAATCTAAAGAAATGCAGTTTACGGGGATTGGAATCACGCCCTGATTTTCGGTTTTATCCTTATCCTTTGTCTGCGTTTCCTCCGATAGAGCATTACATCATCCTGACGATAGAAGCGCCACCTCTATCAGAAGAAGACGCTTCTCATGGGTTATTGATTTTGGATGCGACCTGGCGGTATGCGGCTAAGATGTTAGAGGCAGTGCAGCGGCAGGGGAGTCAACGGAACCTCTTGTACCGCAGCTTGCCGGCTCGTTTCACAACAGCCTATCCGCGCCGGCAGAATGACTGTCCTGACCCCAGTCGAGGTCTTGCTTCAATCGAAGCAATTTACCTCAGTTATCAGCTTTTAGGACGCGATACAACAGGACTGCTCGACAATTATTACTGGAAAGAGGAGTTTATCAGACGAAATATCTGATGCCTATTAAAATGAATAATTGAATTTAAAAAGAAAATTTTATATAATTGTTGTATTAACATTTGTTGAGGTCTTTTAATGTTTGAAAATTTGACGGAGCACCTTGAGCTATTAGAAAATTTCTTATGGAGTTACTTCGGCGTTCCAATTGTCCTCTTATTGGGCCTCTACCTCACGATAAGATCTAACTTCTTCCAGATTCGCCATCTTCCTACTGTGTTTAGAACATTTGTCGGTTTTCTCCGTTTTAAGAGTGCGGGCATTGGAGTTCACCCACTAAAGGCATTTTTTGCCGCTGTGGGAGGGTGTGTCGGGATTGGCAATATTGTCGGGATCTGCACTGCAGTTCAATTGGGCGGTCCGGGTGCATTGCTTTGGATATGGGTGACGGCAACGCTTGGGATGATCATCAAATATTCAGAAGTGTATTTGGGCTTGCGCCACCGTGTTCAGAATAAACAGGGCGGATACAGCGGCGGTCCGATGTATTTCCTGGCAAAAGCATTTAACAACCGATGGATCGCTCCTTTAGTGTGCATCCTTCTTTGTGTCTATGGCGTTGAAGTTTATCAGTTCAGTGTTGTCACGGCGAGTATTTCGACGAACTTTGGCGTGAATTCCTACCTCGTGATCGCTGTGCTGCTGATGTTAGTGATTTTTGCAGGGAGCGGGGGAGTGCAGCGAGTGGGCAGCATTTCGAGTGCAAGCCTTCCAGTCTTTGTTATTATCTATGTTGGAATGGGGCTATGGGTGCTGCTTAATCACCTCACCGCTCTGCCGGGCATTTTCGCTCTCGTCTTCTCCTCGGCTTTTACAGGTCATGCGGCGTTGGGAGGTTTTGCTGGTGCTGGACTGATGTATGCGATGTCGCATGGAATACGGCGAAGCTGTTATTCTGGAGACATCGGCGTTGGCTACGCCTCAGTGATCCACAGTGAGAGCAGTGTGCAGGTTCCTGAAAAGCAGGCGTCATTGGCGATTTTTGATATTTTCCTCGACACCTTTATTGTCTGTACGACGAGTATATTCATTATTCTGGCGACTGATGTGTGGCATCAACCGATTGAAGCGGGGTTGATGGTCCAGACAGCGTTAAGCAACCATTTTCCCTTCATGAACATTTTTATGCCGATCTTCATCTTCATGTTGGGGTATAACACCATCAACGCCTATTTTTGCGTTGGATTAAAGTGTGCTAGCCACCTCTCTCAGAAGTGGGGAAGGACTCTTTATTATCTTTACGCTGTTGCAGCACTCCTCCTTTTTTCATTTATGGGGACCAATCAAGCGCAGATGGTGATGGCGATTGCAGGGGTTTCTTTACTGATAATCAATGGAATCGGGATCTATAAGCTCCGGCATGAGATCTCTTTCAACCTCCCTTCAGAGGCAGCGGAAGCAGCGCTTACCACTACTCCCTCTCCCACATTGGAGCAAGTCTAACACTCACGCCCTCCTTATTCTCTCCTTTTTTTAACGCAAAGAAGCAAAGAAGGCGCAAAGGCGCAGAGAGGGATGTGAATAGTTACACGCTTCTAGCCGAAAGCAATTTATTGAGATTGCAGCGGTTGGCATAGAGGTAGTCTAAGGCTGACAACACTGTGTATGCAGCTGTCAAAGCGATGATGACTCTGCAAAAGAATTGCATGGAGTCTTCGGACAGCATCCCTAGCGAAAAGGGGATTAACAACAGTACGATCAATATTGCTGATATTCCCTGCAAGACAGCTTTGAGTTTCCCGCTTGGACGGGCCGCCAGGGCGAAGCCTTGAAGGGCACAAATTGTCCTTAAGGTGCTGATCAGTGAGTCTCGATAGATGAAAATGAAGATATAGATAATGGGGAGTTGGATGGGAGGGAGCGTAAAAGTTAAGAAAATGGAGATGCGGTAGATGCTATCGGCCATGGGATCGAAGATTTTTCCGAAGTCTGTGACCTCATTAAATTTACGGGCAAAATAGCCGTCAAAGGCATCTGAGAGCTCTGAAAGGGCCAGGAGTGAGAGTAGGATATAAGGCAGCGTAGTGAAGCTGATGCCCATGCTCTCGTAATTTAAATAAAAAAATAAAAAGATTGGGCTGATGAAAATTCGAAAAAAGGTGAGGGCGTTAGCTAGATTCATAAGGTCCTTCTTGCTGTGAGGGATAGCAAGAAGATATTATTGAATAAGCTTTTTGTAAATGTCAAGGTATTCGTTTGATGGATGGTTCCAGCTGAAGTCTATTTTCATTCCTTGCAACATCAATTTCCTCCACTTTTCTGGCTGATCAAACCAGCAAGCGATTGCGCGGTCGAGAGCTGAATCGATTCCTTTAGCATCTGGGTAGTCGAAGGTGTAGCCATTTCTAAGCTCCGGTGGGATGGTGGAGTAGTCCACATCAAAGACTGTGTCGGCAAGCCCCCCTGTTTTCCTTACAATCGGTACGGTCCCATATTTCAAAGCGATCATCTGTGTCAGGCCGCAAGGTTCGAAGATAGAAGGGACGATGAACATATCAGATCCAGCATAAATCAGATGGGCGAGTTCTTCCTGATGATGAAGGATGAGATGGATGTGCGGGTGGTCGGTATATTCATGTTTTAGGCGATGAAACTCCATGCTGATGCTGGGGATCGGGCTGCTTCCGAGCAGGATAAACTGTCCTTTTTTCTGGACGATATGATTCATCGTATGTTTGATGAGTTCGATCCCTTTCTGAGGAACAAGCCTTGCAATGCAGCCGACGATCGGGCGGTGATCCTCGGCCAGGTTGAGCTTTTCTCTTAAAATTTTCTTGATAAACCCCTTTTTATCTAGCGTGCTGTGATCTTTTTTGTTCACAGGATATTCGCGTGGGGAGAAGTGGGCAGGGAGGAATCGGTCGATTTCTGGATTCCAATAGGAGTAGTCAATCCCATTGAGGATACCTGAAAATTTCTTCTTGTGGTGCAATAACGTCGATTCTAATCCGCGTCCTCCCTCAGGAGCCAGCACCTCTTTAGCATAGTTCGGGGAAACGGTCGTGATCGCGTCCGAGTAGACAATACCCCCTTTTAACAAGTTGATGAGGTTGGGGTAGAGGTTATCTTGCATTTTATCCGGATGGAGGTATTGAGAAGAATCCAACCCGATATAATCTAGGTCTTTAGGAGCGCATTTCCCTTGATACTCCATATTATGAATCGTGAGGACGATTTTTGGTTTTGTATACCCAAGTTTTTTGTACATATCTTTATACAGAGGAGCAATCGGAGCGCTTTGCCAGTCGTGAAGATGGATGATGTCGGGGTTGATGGGCCGTTTAAAAAGAAACTCCATGGCAGCGCGAGAGAAGTAGACAAATCGTTCGATGTCGTCGTCGCACCCATAAAAGCAGCCTCGAGTGAAGAAGAAGCGGGGGTGATGAGGTTCAATGAAATAGACTTTGAGGTTTTCTACCCAGCCCATCCATATGGTATTTGAAAACCATTCGCCCTGGTAAAAGGATAACATGTCCTTACAGTCGACGGAAAGGTCCCTGATCTGTTCGCTGTCAATGCAGTCATATTTCGGGATGATGATATCGACATCGTGTCCTTTCCAGGAGAGTTCGCGACTAAGCCCAAGGACAACGTCAGCGAGGCCACCGACTTTGGCTAGAGGGGCTAATTCTGAGGCGATATGGACAATATGCATGGAAATTCCTCACTGATTTTCAATTTTTTAACATACCTGATTACGAATTCTTGATGGAATAAAAAATAGCACACATTCACAGTATTACTCTTTCGTGCCTGTGCTCGTGCCTGTGCCCGTGCCCGATTGCCCCTTTTCGTGAACGAGCCCGAAAATGTATCATCGGTGTCATAGATACGGAAGGCAAGTCGGGCGCGGGCTCGGGATCGTTCATCACAAATTCGGGCACGGGCACGAAAGAGTAATGCTGTGAACGCTTATACTTGAAAAGAATATTTTTGGGTGTTAAAGGAGACCAAGTCATATTTTTTTTAGAGGGTTTGCATCGCAATTCAGACTACTGGGGAACCGATGTCGATACGTTCGATCCCGATCGTTTTCTCCCTGAAGCTGTAGAAAAAAGACACCCTGATGCCTACCATCCTTTTGGAGCTGGCATTCGGAGTTGCATCGGTTTTCGATTCTCTTTAAAAGAGGCGACAATGGTGTTAACGCGCCTTTATCAACGTTATAGATTTAGTTTAAAAGACAAAAACTATCAATTAAAACATGTTGAAACGCTGACAGTTAAGCCAAAAGATCTCTATGTTTTGATAGAAAAACGGCCTGCTGGTTTATAGGAGGCCGTAAAATGTCCTTATCTTCCGATGATGAGGAAAATTCCTGCAACGAGAGCGAGGATGCCCATCGCAATAGGAGGGATGACGAGACCAGCTATGGTGGCCAATCCGACCAAGATTAAATAGATCGCTAGGACTAATATACCGATATTCCATGATGAAAATAATGCCATAAAACCACTCCTGTTTTTTGGGTTTTTTTTCTTGTACATCATGGGTGAATAGAATTTCAACAATTTTATTTGTAACGATTCACTCTTCTCTGCGCCTTTGCGCCTCTTATGCTCCTTTGCGTTAAAAACGGGTAGGATCTGAACTGTTACGAATAAGTTACCTTTATCTTGGTACTACCGACTGCTAAAAAAAGCGGAGAGCCTTTGTCCCGCTTGTTCGATGTTCAGACGGGAGCCGAAGGCGCTCATCCGGATGAATCCCTCGCCTGCTGGTCCGAAGCCACTGCCTGGTGCTGTGATCAGGTGAGCCTGTTCAAGGAGGGATTCAAAAGCATCCCATGAGCTGATTCCTGGAAACCGTACCCATAAATAGGGGGCATTGGTCCCTCCGAAGAGTTCAACGCCTTCTTTCAATAAGATTTCCTTGAGAAGAGCTGCATTGGCTAAGTAGAATTTGACTTGTTGGTCGATAGCCTGGAGCCCTTCAGGTTGCAGCACTGCCATTCCACCAGCTTGGGCAAGGTTGGAGGCGCCATTGAAGAACGTTGTGTGGACGCGGTTCCAATCTCGGTTGATTGAATGACCCTCTTCAAAAGCCAGTTCTTTAGGAACGACCGTCCAGCCGAGTCTGACCCCGGTGAATCCTGCCATCTTTGAGAATGAGCCCAATTCGATAGCGACTTCACGAGCACCGTCGATCTCATAAATTGATCTAGGAACGCCTTCTTCAGTGATATATGCTGAGTATGCAGAGTCGTAAATGATGATGGAGCGGTGCTTTCTAGCGTAATTGACCAGGTCCGTCAGTTGAGCTTTTGTTGCTGCGTGTCCAGTTGGATTATTGGGCGAACAGAAGTAGATGAGATCGCAGGGGGGGAGTGAACTTAAAACCGGGAAAAAATCGTTGTCTGGACTGCAAGGCATGTAATGGATTCCATGATATTGCTTCGATAGGGCATTAAAAGAAGCCGTCTGCCCTAAGATGACGCTGGTGTCGACATAGACGGGATATGTTGGATCTTGCACTGCTACTGTGGTGTTGCTGCCAAATAATGTCTGCAATCTGCCGATATCAGAGTTGGTCCCATCAGAGATGAAGACTTCATCTGGGGCGAATTCTCCTCCATACAGTTGGCTGGAGATGAGGTTCCTCAATGGCAAGACCCCCTCTTCAGGACCATATCCGGAATAGCCTTCGTGTGTGGATAGATCTTTGGCCGTCTGAGAGATGGAATTTGCTATTGCTGGAGGAAGAGGTTCCGTTGTATCTCCGATGCCGAGGCTGATGAGCCGGGCATGGGGAGTTCTTTTCAAAAAAGCCTCTTTTCTTCTGACGATCTCAGGGAAGAGGTAGCTGCCAGCTAGTTTGGCGACATGAGGATTTCTTTTGACCATATATCCTTTTAGCTGAACCACTGTGTGGGCAAAGTTTTTGTAAATAGAGCAAGTTGCTGGCTGTTTTCTTCCGTTAACTCGCAGAGGGGGAGGCGGCAAGGGCCAGCAGCCATGCTGCAAAGATTCATCAAGGCTTTAATGGGGATCGGGTTGGTTTCGACAGAGGAAGCTTTGAATAAAGGGGAAAGGCGATAATGCCATTTTCGAGCTAATGGATAGTTCTCCGCAGCAGCTGCATCGACGAGCGACCTCATGGGTCCTGGAATTAAGTTTGATACTGTAGAGATCACTCCCTGTCCTCCCATGGCCATCAGCGGGAAAGCGAGGATGTCATCACCAGAGAAGATGTTGAAATCGGGACGGACCCCTTTGGCGCATTCGATCACATCGTGGATATAGGTGATGTTGTTAGAGCAGTCTTTGAATCCGACGATAGAGGGGAAGTTAAGGATGAGACGTTTTAATGTTTCGGTATGGATGGTTTGCCCAGTCCTTAAAGGGTGGTTGTAGATCACCACGGGGAGCTGCACCTTTTGACAGATCGTAGAAAAATGTTGGAGCAGCCCTTCTTGTGTCGGACGGTTGTAATAGGGGGCGATGATGAGTGCTCCGTCGGCTCCCATGTCTTTGGCTTCTTGGGTGGCTGCCACCGTTGCAGCCGTGGCATAAGAGCCTGTTCCAACAAAGAGGGTGCACTGCCCTTTGAGTTCTTCAACGGCGATTTTGATGACGAGCCGTTTTTCATCGTGCGTTAACGTTGGGCCTTCTCCCGTTGTCCCTAAGACGACGACACCATCTACCTTATGTTTAAGCTGGAAGCGGAGGTTTTGTCTAAATCCTTCCTGGTCGATACTCCCTTTTGCATCAAATGGAGTGACTGCTGCAGTAAAGACACCTGAAAGTTTCATTTTTCTCCTTTTACTTTTTCTTGCATGCTCTGCATCATCTCTTCGAAAGAAAAGAAGCCTCTCCGTCCTGCAAGCCATTCTGCTGCTAATAAAGCTCCTTGGGCAAATCCTTGACGGGAACGGGCTTCATGCGTGAGGGTGATTGTATCGAAGGGGGAGTCGAAGAGGATCGAATGGGTCCCTGGCAATTCTCCACAGCGAACACTTGTGAAATTAAATGATTGCAGACGCGGCATGGTGTTTTGTATTGTCTGAGTCAACGCTTTTGCAGTTCCAGAAGGCGAATCAATTTTATGCCGGTGGTGACATTCGATGCCGCAGGCGTCATAGTCTTCAAAGGGTTGCATGAGCATGGCGGCGTGGGCAACGATTTGTTTGTAGAGATAGACGCCGATCGAGAAGTTGGGGGAAAAGAGACATCCGAAGTTTGGATGTTGACCGATCAGGGCTTTTACAGCGAGGAGCTTTTCTTCCCAGCCTGTCGTGCCAATGACGAGGGGCGTGTTGGTTGTCATGCAGCTCTGCAGATTCGAAACGGCCGCAGCAGGATGGGAGAAATCGATCGCAACGTCAGCATCTGCAAGGGATTCGATGGATTGACCAGTGCGCGAGATCGTCGCGATGATGCAATGGCGTTTTGAAAGCTCCGTGAGTTGCCGGATGGCATCAGACATGCGGCCATTTCCAAAAAGGACTATTTTCATCACAGGATCGCTCAAATGCAAGTTAATCAGTCAAAGACGATCGCATACTTTAACTATTTATTGCAATGCCCGATTGTCTTTAGCTTGGGATTGCTGGGGCCATAATCTTAGCTGAAAATTCACTGGCTTTTTCTGCAGCTGCTTCTGATGCCATCCCTGCGCTATAGAGGAGGAAGACTTTTACAGCAAGAGCGTTGAGGAACATTGCTGGGAGGACGGTATGTGCGAAGCTCATAACGAAGGCTGTTGCAGCGAATTTTACACCGTAATTCTGCACTTGATCTAACGCTGCGGCAATTTTTTTCCCATTTTCAGCATTTGCAACAACTGCAGTTCTCCTGAAAATATCGACGATGGTTTCGATGGGAATATGCTTTAAATTTTTCTCAGCTGTCGAGAGGGAGGTTTGAATCAATCCTAAAGCCATAAGCTGTTCAATCGCTTTATAAAATTCCTTTTGCAAAAGTGCTGAGCGAATAGAGGGGTCTTTCTCTTTCAAAACCGCCAATGTTGCGGCGCCTTTATCGCTTGTAAAATCTGACATAGAGAGCGGCTGCTCTGTTAAGAGCTGCGCGACGAGTTGTTTGACGAATTCTTGTTGCCCTTCGGGGATGCGAGTTGGAGAAACTTCACTTTCTAGCGGGATTGATACATTAGAGGATTCAGTTAAATTTTTAAGATCCGACGAAAGGTTAGACATACTCATAAAATTTCCTCCCCACGTAACAGATTAATAAAAGACTAAGAGCATTAATTTACCAATAACATAGCCCTCATATTATTGCAATCATTCCAAATTACCTCTTTTGCTCCTTTGCGTTAAAAAGGGGGAACACGTGAATAAGTTACTTCTTGGGCTTCTGTGAATTCTTTAAAATCGTTTGGCAAAGTTTATTCATCTTTGTGCATTGGTCGCTTGTGAGGGGAGAGACGACAACAAAATAGTCGTCGTTGGAGTTAAATGCCGCATGGGTCCAATTAGCCGATCCATTGATCAAAATCTTCTCATCGATATAAGCGAATTTATGGTGGAGCAGCCCTTGCCCAGTGCTTAAATAGACGGGGATGCCCGCTTCTTCGAGCATTTTAACGATTTTGGCGCTAGCCCCCTTGCCTGAATAGCGGTCGACGACAGCTTCAACATGGACGCCTCGCTGTGCCGCTTTGATGAGTTCTTGAGTGAAATCGGGACGGGTCCAGGTGAACATAGCGACTTTAATCGTCTTCTGTGCAGACCTGAGCAGCTCGATCATCCGGCTGACTGCAGCAGGATCGTCCGGCAACACCCAGAGCTCAAGGTCTTGTTCCCCTGCTGACGTCTCCTTGTGGAGGAGCGGGGTGAATGCCCCTTCGTCATCCATGCTTTTAGCTCTCTCTTCAAGGGCAAAGGCGATCGCAGGATGTTCAATGCCGAGGACGAGGTTGCCATGAGTAATTAATGAACTTGTTGTCATGTTGGCTGTCCCTAAGACAACTTGTCTGCTATCCACGATTAAGATCTTCTGATGCATCAACCCCTTTCCAAAGCGCTTGACGATGGTCGCATCGGGGAGGCGGCGCGATATCCCAGGCGATGCTTTTGCATCGCAGACGATATACACTGGGACCCCAGCTTTGCATCGCTCATTGAGTGATTCAATGATTGAGGGGTCAGTTAATGCATAGATGATAAAGGTGATCGACTGTTGAGCTTTGCCAATAGCGTCTTGATATAGAGTAGTTAAATTATCGTCTGTTTGGTTGGAATAGAGCTCGATGGGATGATCGAAGGAAGGGAGTTTGGATTCTTCCCGCCCGCTGATGTGACTGGATAATTCAAAGAAGAGGAATAACAGCAGGAAAATAATGCTTGAAAGGGTCGAATTTCGGATCAACTGGGAGCGGGACGACTGTGATTTCTTTTTCTTAGGCATGTTATAGGTATTCCATTAGGGTTTGTTGAAGGCTTGTATGCCGTTTTTGTACGTCGTCTTTTCTCACGGCCATAGAGAGGGCTTGTTTGGTGCCGACGAGGACAACTAATTTTTTCCCTCTCGTGATGCCAGTGTAGAGTAAGTTGCGCTGAAGAAGCATGAAGTGGCTCGTATGGACAGGCATGACGACACAAGGGCATTCGCTCCCTTGAAATTTGTGAACGGAAATCGCATAAGCGAGCACCAATTCGTCTAAATCATTGTAGTCATAAGCGATTTCCCGCTCTTCAAATTGGATGAGGACTTGCTGGTCATTGGGGTCGATGTCGAGGATATAGCCGATGTCTCCATTGAAGACCTCTTTGTTGTAGTCATTGCGCGTCTGCATGACTTTGTCGCCGACTTGGAATTTCTGCCCTCCACGTACAAGGGCATTCTCGCGGGGATTTAATATTTCTTGAAGAGCTTGGTTGAGGTTTTCTGTCCCAATGACCCCTTTCTTCATCGGCGCCAGAACTTGGATTCCCTCGATTGGATTGAATCCATAGCGATTGGGCAGGCGCTGTGCAACAAGTTTGATGATGGTGTTTAAGACCTCTTCGCTCTCTTTTTGTTCGATGAAGAAGAAATCGCTGTCTTGTCCATTGTAAATTTGCGGGAATATCCCTTTATTGACTCGATGGGCGTTTAAGATGATATGAGAACCAGCAGCCTGACGGAAAATTTCAGTCAACGTGGTCACTGGAACGGTCCGAGAGGAGATGATGTCCTTTAAAACGGTGCCTGGACCTACACTGGGGAGCTGGTGGATGTCGCCGACAAAGACGACGCGGGCATGGTTGGGGATAGCTTTCAGAAGGCTATACATCAAATAGGTGTCGATCATGCTCGCTTCATCGACGATGATGAGATCGCATTCCAATGGGTTGTCGCGCTTGCGTTTGAAACCGCCTCCTTTGAAGTCGTATTCGAGTAAGCTGTGGATGGTTTTGGCTTTGTACCCGGTGATTTCGTTCATCCTCTTGGCTGCCCGGCCTGTTGGGGCTGCCAATAGGATATTACCCGTCAACTTGCTGCTGATCGCAAGGATAGCGTTGGTGATGGTGCTCTTTCCAGTCCCAGGCCCTCCTGTGATGATCTGAATCTTGCCAGTGACTGCCTGTGCGATGGCCTCTTTTTGGTTTGCAGCGAGTTCGATTTTTAACTGCTCTTGTACCCAGGTAAGCGCCCGTTCTGTATCGATCGGGCGGAGGGTGCTCTGCCCTTTTTGCAGACGCCGTAGCTCGCTGGCGATCCCGATTTCAGAGAGGTATAGCTTCCTCAGCCAAGCAAAAGGACGCTTCTCATGCCCTTCCATGAGGTCTTTCAATTCGATAAATTCTTCTTTGTGAAGATAATTGAGCCGGTCGGTAAGAAGTCCGCTTTCGATAGAAAGCGCCTCCTCTACGCTTTTGACGAGCTCTTCGACAGGGTAGCAGACATGCCCTTCTGAGGCCAATTCCGAAAGGACATATTCGATCCCAGCGTCAAGTCGCTGGGGAGAGTTGGGTTCAATCCCCATTTTCTGTGCGAGGACGTCGGCTGTTTTGAATCCGATTCCGATGATCTCGCGGGCAAGGCGGTAAGGGTTTTCTTTGACTTTGTCGATGCTGTGCTTGCCATACGACTTGAAGATTTTCTGTGCAAAGGCAGGGCTCACTCCAAACGACTGCAAGAAGATCATCACGTTTCGTATCGACTTCTGCTCTTCCCAACAAACTTTGAGTAATTCCATTTTTTTAGCCCCGAGTCCAGGGACTTCCAGCAGCTTTTCAGGATGGGTTTCAATGATATCGAGAGTTTTTAATCCGAAGCGGTCGACGATCCGTTCAGCAAATTTCGGGCCGATCCCTTTGATCAATCCTGAACCAAGGTATTTGCGGATGCCAACGAGATCAGCGGGAGCTTCGACTTCGAAGCGGGAGACATCAAACTGGCGTCCATGGATCAGGTGGTTTTTCCATTCGCCATAGCAGCGGACCGATTGACCAGGCTGGATGCCGGGCATAAAGCCGACAAGGCAAATTAAATTGGGCTGGTTTCCCTGCTTCAGCTGAGCCACAGTGAAACCATTCTCCAAGTTATGGAAAGTGAGCCGTTCGATGTATCCGGAGATTTGTTCCATAAAAATTTTCCTATGGTTAGAGATCATACCTGAAATCGGAGAGCATGACAAGCAGCATTCAACATACACTTTCCCTGTATTTTTATATGAAACATTCTGAATAGCAACTTACGTTAATAGAATATTAAATTATTTAATTATATATTAAATTTTCTCGAATGATTTTTTATAGACTTTCATCAAAGATATGTGATATAAGTTTCTGGTAATAAAAATGTTGTATTAAAATTGAGGTGTTATTTTATGTTTTCAAGATTAAATTTATCGACTCCTCGATCGGACTCTCCTTCAGTTGATTCAGGTTCAAGTCCTATCCCTGATAGCGATCCCGAAGAAGAAGCCAGAATAGCAGAGGCTTTAGCAGCGGAAGAGGGGGAGGGGAGGCAACAAGAAACTTCAAGCTCAACAGATATTGTAGCGATCTCGAGGAGGAATCATTCAATAAAAGCTCCTCTTGCTCGACGCATTATTAGTAAATTTGGTGGCTCAAAAATTGGTGGCTCTAAAATTAAGAGTCCTAGAATTTCACCATATCCATTCCTCTCAACTCTCGCGGAAAAGTTTCGTGAGCATGATATTTTCTGTAGAAGTAAATTAGAGGCTATCGTTGTCAATCCTGATGACAAGAGGTATTTTATTCCTGTAAGTACCGAAGAAGAAATAGAAGGTTCTTCGATGAGATATGTTTCTGTCTTTCGGGATGAGAGGGGATACTTTATTAAAGGTGAGTATGACAAACTGTTAGTCATGAGGTATTTTACTTCCGCAGGTCAGGAAGATAGCGAGTCGGTGACCCAGAAGTATTTTACTCCCGATGGGACTCAAAGCATAGAGTCAGGCAAGGCTAAGAATTATTTGACCCTTGAAGCTGCGAGATTTATCCGGTCAACGACGAAGATGCATCTTTCCAATAGTGCGAAAGAGATCGAATTTGTCAGTTTGCATACGTATAATTTAATCAAAGTTCAGCCTGTTTATAAGGGAGAGTTGATGATCAGCCGTTGCTTTGTTGATCCGGAGACTAGTCCTGGTATTAACTCAGGTGAGGTCGATCAATCTTTTCTACTATTGCAAAAAGAAATCACAGAATCAAATAAAGATATAGATCCTCAAAAAGTTGATCGATTCATTGGATCAGGGTATGAAAATAATTATCCATTACTCATTAATCCAGAGACAAAAGAAGTGATTGTTGAGACAAAGATCAATTGTGATGCTTGGTGGGCCGGATTTTTACTTGGGTTCTCCATCTCAATCGTGGCAGATGGATGCGGGCTAGGCCAACATTCCAGAGAAGCAGCACAGAGATCT
>JAGVJP010000102.1 GCA_020051075.1 Parachlamydiales bacterium | reverse complement strand
TTTCCCTCAAGCTTGCCAACATCTCGTGCTATCGCTTAAAACTAACTATTATTTATCCACAAGCTCTTATCAATACTGTTCGTCGATAAAGCGGAAGAGGACTTCCGCACTCCAAACGCTTCGCGTTGAAAAAAATGGGTAATGGTAAGGGCGTTGCCCTGGGCTATTGTAGTTTCAGTCATTCGGACTGTTTGTTGCTATAGCCCGAAGGGCTCAAAATTGCAACAGCCCAGGGCAACGCCCTGGTTATGAATAAGTTAGCTATCGCAGCCTGAAGGGCTGCAAGAAGGCGAAGGTCTAAGCCAGGAAATTTCTCGCCAAAAGTAGCCATGCTCTCCCAAGCCACCAGGCCTGGGGACAGCCCACCCCATCCATGAGCCCTGAAAGGGCGATATAAGGCGAACGTGTTTTTCAGACATACTTATGAGTAGGTAGTGTTTTTCTTTTTATCTGAATTTATGCATGTTACGTTATCTTAACGCGTATAAAGTCTTCTTCCGTATGCCTACGAACAGTTTTGTTAACAATCCCCGAGCTGACAAAAATTAGTTTTGGCCGATAGCTGATGCATCTCTCGACTTATACAATAACCTCAAGTCTTATGTAATCGACTAAGTATAAACGTTTTAAATCTGAATTTAAATTTTCTATTTCCTTAAAACGATTCCATCGTGTATATCAGATGGAACTTTTGCAAAGACAAATGTCCGATGTCAATAGCATGGTATGGAAAATCACAAAGATCGATCGTATGGCTGCTTTTTCTTCTCATACTCTGATGTTTTGGGAAGGGCGCAGCCGAAGAATATGGGAGAGGAAATAGAGGAGGAAAGACAATGATGGTGAGGAAAATATGGAAGACATTATTACTGATACGAAAAAGATAAGAGAAATTAAAACAAAAAAAGAATTTGTGTCTTTTGCTTTTGAACTCAGCGAGAGTTTCTACGATGATCCAGAATCATGGCACAATAGTGATCTTGGAACATACCTAGAAGCTCTAGGTTCATGGGTAAATGATATGGAGAGTTACTATAAAAATCGAAGAGTGCTGGTTCCAGAAAATCCCGATTGGCAACTGATGGCTAATATGCTTGATGCTGGCAGAGAGGTGGAAGACATTAAAGATATTTTAGATATGGGTGATTTCTTAGATTTGGATGAAGTTCAAGCTATGGAAGAGATCAAAACAAAAGAAGACTTTGTCTCTTATGTGTACGAACTCAGTCAAGATTACTACGATGATCCTGAATCATGGGAAAATATTGCTATTGATAGATATCTAGAGGCTCTATCTGCACTGGTAAATGATATGGACGGTTACTATAAAAACCAAGGATTGCCGATTCCAGAAAACCCTGATTGGCAACTGATGGCTGATATACTTTCTGCAGCGAGATTTTATGAGTAGAGATATGTTTAAAAGCCTTCACACGAAAGCCGATATTTACATTAAAGTCAGGTTCAAAACCACATTAGAAGGAGGAAGGGGAAAGGCAGTCACAGGCGAAATATATGGATGTCCAATGTACATTGAAAAAAACGGATATGATTGTCGCTTATTTCTTGAAGGGGTGACTTTAGAATTAGGGGAGTCTTATGAGGTTTCTGTTAAATTTTTAGATAAAGAGTCTGCCTTATCCATCATTCACATTGGTCAACATATCGCTTTGTGGGAAGGGAAAGTGGTTGCAGAAGGTGAAGTAACACGAATTTTAGTGAGTTGAGGTGATATGGAAACAAATGAATTTAAGAAAATTTTCGGAGCCATTTCTAAAGAAAGTGGTTTTGATAGAGCTTTTGAAGGGTGGTTTAGAGAATTTCCAGAAGTGATCCATGTTCTGGCGTTGCAGAGGTCCAACTTTGGAAAATATTATTATTTAAATATCAAATTATTTATCCAAGGCACATTTGGGAATACATATGTGAAAAGCAAAAAATTGGTGAAAATAGATTGTGGAAATATTTTTCTTCGTCAACCAAACGAATATTCGAACTTACTAGATCTGGACTTGCCCTTAGAAGATGATGAGCGCGCAGAAGGCCTTAGGCAATTATTTAGAGAATATATTATTCCCTTGAGCAATGAGACGACGACCAGAAATGGGATTATAGAATTGCATAAAAAGGGAGACTTATTCATTTTGCCAGCTGTAAGAGAACAACTCGGATTGTGTTGAAATTCAAAATTGCTTCCTAAAGATGAATTGGAAATGGTAGATATGCATATATTAGATAACGAATCAAATCGGAGTTTAACCGACATCTCTATTTTTTTAACAAAGAATGAAGCATTACATTTGATGGGCCATTTAGAGTTTTTAAATTTGACCGCATGCGAAGGCCAGCAACATTGGCTAACAATTTAGATTATTTTTATGGACAGTGAGCAACAACAACAATCCCTTTTTTGTCGAATTTGCTGTCTACAACAAGAAGAGCCGCCATGGGGTGAAGATGGACAATCGCCCAGTTATGACATTTGTCCTTGTTGTGGTGCAGAGTTCGGTTATGAAGACTGTCAACTCAATGCAATACAAGCTTACAGAACGGAGTGGTTGAAGAATAGTGATACATGGTTTCAACCTAAGAAAAAGCCTGACAATTGGTCCTTAAAAAAACAGTTGAATAACATCAAACCTCTGGAATAGTGTTAGAGATTCGTTGATGGAAACAAATGAATTCAAGATGATAAATGCAAGAAAATCATTCTGTCTTTTTCACAGAACTGAACCAAGGAGTTACCATGATGATAAAAACAAATAACGTTTTTGACTGGCTGCAAGGCTGGTATCATTTACAGTGTGATGGCGATTGGGAACATGAATTCGGCATCAATATCAAAACAGTGGATAATCCTGGCTGGTATGTGACGATAGATTTAACTGGAACAGAATGTGAAGAGCTTGATTTTGAGAACGTCACCTACGAGGCAAATGAATCAGATTGGTATTACTGTCAGAAAAAAGATAATCGCTTCGATGTTTCTTGCAGTCCTTCCAATCTGACGTTAGTGCTTAAAATTTTCCGTCATTGGGTGGAAGAAAGCGATTCTGTTTATCCATAGTTATCCAAAAACCCTCTACGGAAGCGTTTTATATGTTAGGGAAATACCGTATCTACCTGTCGAGTCCACCTGACAGGAACAAATTGGTTGCAGAAATTTTTTTTGGCGACGTACAATGGGCCGAAATCAATCAGGAGCGTTCGGTCCTTGAAATCGAATTTTATCCCCGTCCTGACGGTCAACCATGGCAAATTGATTTTTCCACTGCAATTCATGCATTAATTGAAGCAAAATCAAAGCTTACTTCTAGACAAGAACTAACATGAAACAAAAAGATGAAAATTACGCTAGCCCTTGTTGCCGCTTCTTGACGTTATCTGAACCCTATGGCGGGACATTTGAAATTTGTCCGGTTTGTTTTTGGGAAGATGATGATTTCCAATATAACAATCCAGAATTTAAGGGAGGAGCCAATCAAGAAAGCTTGAACGAGGCTCGGAGAAACTTTGAAAAATTTGGGGCTTCTTCGATAGAATTCGCAAAATTTGTTAGATCTCCGCTCCCGGAGGAGATTCCTTATCTATTTTTCTCTCATTTATTCTGATGTCAATCATTTCGTCATTTATAGCAACCATGTCTTTCTTGGCTGTCTTTCGTTGTTATAGACACCTCCTATTCCATCTAATCGTAAAATCTCGCAGCGTCGAGCATATCAGCCATCAATTGCCAGTTCGGTTTTTCGGGTACCAGCAACTCAAAATGTTTGTAATAGCCTTCCATACTACTTACCCATGCAGCTAGAGCTTCTAGGTAACTTCCAATATCATTCTTTTCTCAATAATCTTCGATTTTCCATAATTTAATCGATCACAATGACCGATGACTGAAAAACCATGATAACCAAAAATTTCGTTTTCTTTT
>JAGVJP010000068.1 GCA_020051075.1 Parachlamydiales bacterium | reverse complement strand
TTGGGAACGTCACCAGAGTTTTGGATGGGGCTGCAGACAGACATACATTTGTGGGAAGCTGCCCAAAAACACAAAAAAATTCCTCTCATCTCTAAAACGCGCAGAACAGCTTTTCGACGACGACAATCTACCGTGCAGAAAATATAAAAACAGGGTAGGCAAGATCGCAAGCGGCAAGATCATGCCCCATACGCATCAGGCTACGCCCTTCCCATCTTGCAGCCTGTAAGGCTGCAATATTCATTCTGAGCATACCCAGGGCGTTGCCCTGCCCTGGGCTGTTGCAGTTTTGAGCCCTTCGGGTTATAGCAAAAAACAGTCCGAAGGACTGAAACTGTAATTGATGCGTGATACCTTAACGGACTTTGAACATAGATTTGCTGCTATGTACGATATTTTCATACATACTGGCGGTTTTTATTGTTTAAAATATTGCTAGTATGTATAAAAATATCGTACATACTGGAGAAAATTCTTATGAATATTTTGCGTGATAGAGCTCAGGGAGAATCGTTTGACTATTCCTTTCTCATGGATTGCCTCTCTGAATATCAATCCCCTCGTTCGAAGGTGACACATTTGCTGCGCTCTGGAGAGTTAATCCGAATTAAAAAAGGACTTTATGTTTTCGGACCCAAACAGAGACGTTCTATGCTGAGTCTCGAGATCCTAGCCAACCAAATCTATGGACCCTCTTATGTGTCCTGTGAATATGCGCTAGCTTTCTACGGTTTAATTCCCGAACATGTGGTTGAAGTCACAAATGTGACAACAAAAAGATATAAATATTACGAGACTCCTATGGGGCGTTTTTCGTATACCCCGCTCCCTTCCCCCCTTTTTTCAACTGGATTCAACTTGTTAGAAGTTGTTGATCATCAATCAGCACTGATAGCCACGCCCGAAAAGGCTTTAGCTGATTTGTTATATATTCGTAAAATAAAAATTAAAACTCTTTCCGATTTGGAAGCCCTTCTGTTTGACGACTTGCGTCTAGATCGGGAGGCAGTAAAAAAATTTCGTATTGGAGTTTTATCCGACATTGTAAGGGTAGGTGGCAGCCCTGTCTTATCCCTCATCATCAATTGGTTAAGGAGTCACAAATGAATCAGGCTATTCAACGCATGCTTGAGCGATATTCATGTCAAACTCGCCCACAATATGAGCGGGCTCTTAAGGAAATTTTGCAAGAGTTAGCCTTAGTAGGTTTATGGCGTGCACGTTTTTTTGAGCATGCAGCTTTTTATGGTGGAACAGCGTTACGTATCCTCTATGGACTAGATCGATTTTCTGAGGATTTAGATTTCACTCTACTAAAGCCAAATGACGATTTTTCATTAAGCCTTTTTAACACTGCGATTCGTAGTGAATTGGAAGCCTATGGTTTCAATGTTGAGATTGAAACGGGGGTGAAAGTTTGGCAAACACCTATCCAATCCGCCTTCATCAAAACAAATACTTTTGGCGAACTTTTGAAAATTGGAATACCCCCGCATCTTGTCAAAGGTTTTCATCCACAAACTAAATTGAAAATTAAATTCGAAATAGATACCGACCCACCTCCAGCTTACCGCACTGAAGTGCGTTTTCTTAACACACCGATCAATCTCGGGATTAAAACTGTCATCCTAGAAGATATTTTTGCTGGAAAAATGCACGCAGTTCTATTTCGTGAATGGAAAGGACGGGTGAAAGGGCGAGACTGGTACGACTGGTTATGGCTGATTCGACAAGGGGTAAAATTAGATCTTGAGAGATTTTCTATTCACTTAAGAGCTTCAGGATTTTTGAAGGGGAAAGATCCCATCACTCGTGCACAATTTGAGCAACTGATGTTCGATAAAATCGATTCTCTTGATCTAGAGAGCGCGCTTGCAGATCTTAGACCCTTTGTGGCTGACGCAGCACAAATTGCAGATTGGTCGAAAGAGATGTTCCGCTATTTTGTTGGACAAACCTAATATTTGCAACATCCGAAAGGACAGGAACAGGGTAGGCAAGATCACAACTTCTCAACATAGAAAAACAGGATCCTGCCGCGAAGCGATCTTGCCTATCCTGTTATTCTATGCTGGAAAGTTGCAATTTTGCCTATCCTATCAATCTTGAAGAGGATGAGCTGGCCCCTGACCAACTTGAAGAAGAGGAGCTGGCTCCGGATGAGCTTGCAGCTTGTATTGGCTGTATTGGCGTTGCTGTGATCTGATTCAACACTTTGGCCGTTTGAGGCCATGCACGACGCACCTCTTCGAGGAAGTGGACGAACGCAGCTTTCTCATCAGGACGACGCGAGAAATATAAATGAAGCTGGTCGAGTTCTTGAGCAGTGAGGGACGACTCTCCTCGATAGATTTTTTGGATGATGCCGACAAGCGAATTTTTTATGACGCATGGAGTGCCTGCTCCATCGAAGGCGATGAGGGTGTCGCCAGAAAAGAGGTGGAAGTCCAAACGACTGTCTGGAGTTGCTGCTTTTTCCATTCTGAGTAGAGTCGCCTCGGCGTCCACGATATCGAGGGGAATGTAGGTCAAATGGCCATTCGATCGGTTGTGTGCCAGAATAAATTGACAGGCAGGTTTGCGAAGGGCCCCACCCCTGTTTCCA
>JAGVJP010000053.1 GCA_020051075.1 Parachlamydiales bacterium | reverse complement strand
GTGGTAAAAAACAGACTACCTCATGCATTTTTTATTTACACGAATTCCTTGTAGCTTCTCACAATTAATCTGAAGATAATTATGCAACAACGCCGTGCGAAAGTCCTCTTCCGCTTTATCGACGAACAGTATTGATAAGAGTTTGTGGATAAATTATAGTTAGTTTTAGGCGATAGCACAAGATGTGGGTAATCTTGAGAGAAAAGTAGGAGATACTGAGCGCTGCGCGAAGCGGTAGAGAAATTCAAAAGACACGAATGTCCCCAAAATTGATCTAGAATAAAGCGAAAGAAGACTTTCGCACTCCAAACGCTTCGCGATGAAAAAATGGGTAATGGTAAGGCCGTCAGGCCTGGGACAGTTCACACCTATTGTGGAATACGCATTACCCCAAGGAATGAAGAAAGTCTTGTTCCCGCTGTCCGACGACAACTTTAATGTAAGCAATGTCGCTTCGCAATTGTCTAAGTTCGGTTTCTAAGATTCTCAGATTGGAATTCTCTCTGCGAATAGAATCCTGATGATTAAGGATTTGAAATCGCGTTGCATCTTGTACCCGTTTTACCTCTTTAAACCGGCTCGATAGCATGCAAAATAAAGAGGTTAGAAAACCGTAAAATCCATTTGATCGGTTAACACGAAAAACCAAACGTCCGATCATGGTTGAACGGCTGCTTTCTAACCGTATCTGAGCTTGTCCAAGATCGCGTTGATAAGTCTCTAAACGACTTCTAGCGAGAGTCATCACGCTCTTTTTGCTCTTTTTTTCAGCTTTTGTGTCTATTAATTCAACTTTTTTCGCATCGTAAAGTTGAAAAGATTCTATAATGGACTTAGATTTGTCCTTCCTCACAAGTTTTAAACCTTGTTTACCAAATGCTGCTACCCCTCTGCCCAAATTTAATCCAAAATTTTTGCACCTGCCGCCCAAGAAAATATTTGTTGCTAAAGCAATACCACCTGCAACCAATATAGCAGGAGCAGCTGCGACAATAGTTGCAGTTCCAACAACGTTTGTTGCTAGATTCTGTGCTTCACTAAGAAGCGCACCCCGAATCTTCCGATCGCCTTCATTAACTATCGAAGCGACCAAGTTTTTACCCAAGCCTTTTTGATTGTCGCGAGACTTTTCAGCAGTATCAAAGATCACAGTGCAAGCGGCTTTTGCTAGTTCTCCTCCGGGAATTAGAGATTTTGCTCCTTTAAAAGCGACTCGTGAGCCTACGTTCAAGGTATCATCATTTTTCCTTCTCTCTACCTCTTGAAGATCTCTGATCAGTCGAGATTCTCGAAGATGATCTACAGTCTTTTCTGTGCGCGATTCGCGCAACCTGTCGATAATTTCCTGGCTTTGCTGTTCCAGCTGAGAGTAATTTGCTCCATGAGTTGAAAGATTAGTAGCTGTACTAGTTAAAAATGAAAACATGTGATATATGACTCAATTATTGATTAATGAACAACATTTTTAACATTTATATGTTAAGGTAGAATTAAGTATGTTGAAAAATATTTGTGAAATTAGATAATTATAATTTAATTTATATCGATTTTAACTTAGACCTTAACAACTACGCCCCTTTTTAATCTTTCTCATCATGTCAATTTTACAGGATGGGGAGCAATCGGGCACAGTGAAAATTGTTGTTTCTGAGCGAGAAATGCGATAAACTTCACCTCTAAAAAAATCAAATGTGACGATAAGTGATATTTACATTAAAGACGACGCGATATCCAGCAACAGACCTGGGATATCTGCTGCATAAAAATCCGGCAAATCTGCATTCATTTGATTTATCGATAGGGAAAGCGCACGTATTCTTTCCTGAAACTGAGCCAGATCAATGTTGTGCTGCTTTGCTGCTTGATATCGACCCCATCTCACTCGTGAAAAAGAAGAGGGGGCATTTCGATGATAGTTTCAATCTAGAGCAATATGTCAATGACCGTCCTTATGTCGCATCATCCTTTTTAAGCATGGCCATTGCCAGAGTGTTCAGAGATGCGTTGAAAGGAGTGTGTAAAGAAAAGCCGGAGCTGCTATCTGAGCCTTGGCCTTTCGAAGGATGTATTGCAGCCTTGCCATCTCAAAGTAAAACACGTTCAGAACTGATAAGAAGCCTCTTTGAGCCTTTAGGATACCAGGTCACCATAGAAGCCTATCCCTTAAATGAAAAAAATCCCGATTGGTGGCTGCAGCTCACTGAACAAGGGGGCGAGGGGATGGTCGTCAAACCTTATGACTTCACTGTTGTTGGCTCGCATGGACTTATTCAACCAGGACTCAAATGCCGCGGCAGGGAATATTTAAGGATTATTTATGGTCCTGAGTATACGATTCAAGAGAATTTGGAGCGTCTAAAAAGCAGGAATATTGGAAAGAAGCGTTCCTTAGCCCTTAGAGAATATGCTTTAGGAGTTGAAGCGTTAGAAAGGTTCGTCAGAAAAGAACCACTCTATAAGTTCCATGAAGCTGTCTTTGGCGTGCTGGCTTTAGAAAGCGAGCCGATCGATCCTAGGCTTTAACCTTGACCGGATTGTGAGATGAAATAGTTGGCCGCGAAAACAAAAATCGCCATTGTAAGTGGCACTGTAATCATTGAAGAGAATGGGAGATTGAGGAGTTTAGATACCCCTAAGTTGATCCCTCCAACAAGGAGAGTCGTTGGGACAAACAAAAGTGAGTAAGTACGCAGAGTGTTCTGCCAAGATTCTCTTTCCTCTCTAGACAATCTGCCGACATTGGAGAGAAAACGTTCGTAAATCATACCTCCAACGATGACTGCGAGGATGCTTCCAACGACCGTCGACACAGCTAAAGTGACACCTGCGAGGCAGCGGTTTTGAAACATGTGATAGACTCGGCTGCCAAAGGTCACAGCAGATTGCTGAGCGACATTTGCAACTTGTGTGGATGTTCCACCGATCATACTTGGAATAGACATAATATCCTCATTTAAAAACAGGATCATAACAAATTACTGTTATTTATGCAACATTAAAAATTCGATTGAATTTATTCTATGATTAACTTTTAGATTCTCTTTCATCCACAAGTGCTGGATGATGTCAATTGTGCTGGTAATTTTTTACAGATATTTTTAAGATGTCACATGAAATTCTTAAAATAGTAGTTATGAAAATTCTTATTCAGCGTGTTTCACATGCACATGTAGAAGTGGAAGGGACGATTGTAGGGGCGATCGGTCCTGGCGCTCTCGTTTTCATCGGAGTGACGCATAACGACACGATCGTTCAGGCCGCTTGGTTAGCGAATAAACTCGTCCATCTTCGTATGTTTGAAGATGCTAATGGAAAAATTAATCAATCGCTTCTTGAACATCAAGGCAAGGTGTTAATCATCTCGCAGTTTACTCTCTATGCAGACTGTTCGGATGGCCGCAGACCTTCTTTTACACAAGCTGCTCAACCAGAATTGGCTAAACAGCTCTACGAACATTTCATTGAAGAGGTTCGCAAAGGAGGGGTTGTGGTGGAAACCGGGGTGTTTGGTGCAGAGATGAAAGTGTCTTTATTGAATGATGGACCTGTCACCTTAATTTTAGAACGCTCTTGAGAAAAATACATCATTTTGTTAAAATCAAATTTGGCCTCATGTGGGGTTCAAAAATAACATTTAAGGAGTGTTAAAATGTCAACCAAATCGACCTCAGTCAGGGTGCATCCTTTAAAGGCATGCTCGCCGTCAATGTCCTCTGTTTCTCATCTCTTTTCTTTCGTCTCTTTCTCTTATCCTTCCTATTATTCTTATTAAATTTCTTTTTGCTCATCCATCTCATTGATGGTGCGGCCCGTTTGTTAGCATAGCTTTATCTTTTGCTATCAGATGATTTTCTCTTCTCATCTTTTTTTGGCGTCTTTGCCTTAAAAAAGAGGGAACATGAATAGTTGCGATTTTTTTTTGATTAGTTAATAAACTTTTTTACATTTATTTGGTGATTTATATGGAACATCCTGAAATATTTCATGATTTGACGACAACAAAAGCCCCATTTATTGAAAATGCTCAATTTCACGGGCAATTATTCATTCATCAGCCCTACGAACTGTACAGCGAGAACAACCAAGAAGCGTGGAGGGAGCTGTATGGACTGTTGCGTCCCAAGTGGGAAAAATACGCCAATGGGAAATTCATGGAAGGGATTCAGTCTCTCTGTTTGAACCCTGACCGCATTCCTCGACTGGAGGAGGTAAACGCTTTTTTAGCCCCATTAACAGGTTTCAAGGCAAAAGCTGTCAGCGGCTATGTTCCGACATACCTGTTTTTTGATAGTTTAAAACGCCGCGAGTTTCCAACAACAATTACAATACGAGACCGCAATAGGCTTGCATATCTGCCTGAGCCTGATATCTTTCACGACATTGCTGGACATGTCCCCATGCACACGGATCTGACATTTGCCGATGTGCTTGTTAGATTTGGATCGCTTGCAAACAAAGCTGCAAAACGGCATACCCATCTGGTGAATGGAAAAGAAAAAATGGCTAAAATCCGAAGCAATATCCAAGCGCTATCCCGCTTTTTCTGGTTTAGCATTGAATTTGGGTTGATGCGTGAAGGGGGGCGGATATGTGTTTACGGAAGCGGTCTTCTAAGCTCCGCTGAGGAAATTGAACATTCTGTTGAATCTTTGCAGGTTCAAAGATACCCGTTTCAGCTTGAGTGGGTGATCAATCAATCTTTTGAAATTGATCACTTTCAATCTCTTTTATTTGTGATTGATTCATTTGAACACCTCTATGAAGAAGTGGACCGGCTGGAACAGTGGCTGCACGAGGGGAAGTTGGATCATGTTAATCCGGGCGAACCAGGAGTCAATGAAGAGGAATTGCAAGCATTTTTAGAGGTGGAAGATGAAACTTAACAGTGGGTCGATGACTTCTCAAACCCTCTATCAGAGCATCAGCGCAGCTTTTTGCGTTATTGTTGTCATTTCTAACATCATTTCTGCAAAAATGGTTTCGCTGCCTCATGTTGACTTCAGCATTCCGGCAGGTTTAATAATCTACCCTCTCACATTCCTCTTAAGCGGTCTTGTGACAGAGATTTTCGGACAAAAAAAAGCGAAGCTGATAGTTTACATCGGACTTTGGATGAGTGTGTTGAGTTTTATCATCATTCAATTAGCGTTAATGCTGCCTGCAGAGAAGCCTGAAGCTAACAGTCCGTTTCAACTCGTGCTTGGATTAAGCGGATTAAGGATTTTTTCTTCACTCACTGCATATCTCTTCGGTCAAATCGCTGATATCCAGATTTACGCATGGATCAAACGATGGACTCCTGACCGCTTTCTTTGGTTGCGAAATAACGGTTCGACGTGTATTTCACAGATGATCGATACGGTCATCATTGATATGATGTTCTTGTACTGGGGACTCGGGATGGAGATGAACAGCGTCTATCCGATCATGCTCTTCTCCTTCGCCTATAAAGCTTTTTTTAGTTTAATTTGTACCCCTCTTTTTTATTTTTGTGTATTTTTCATTCGGAGGAGATGGGATGGGGCGGAAACGCTGTCCCAGCTCCCAAATTTATCATTAGAAACGAGTAACAATTAAGGATTTTATGGACTCACATTGTAAGCTTTCAACGAAGAAATGCGTCCCTTGTCATAAGGACATTCCCCCGCTCAAAGGACAAGAATTGGCAGAACTGCACAAGCAGTTGGGCAATGGCTGGACTGTCGTTGATGAACATCACTTGGAAAAGGAATATCGTTTCCCAGACTTTCGCCAAGCCTTAATTTTTACGAATAAAGTGGGCGCAATTGCTGAAGAAGAGGGGCATCATCCTGACGTGCTTCTCTCTTATGGGAAAGTGAAAATCCAACTCTGGACACATAAAATCGACGGGCTCTCCGAAAGCGATTTTGTTTTAGCCGCCAAATGCGATGAGGTGGATGGATCACCTCATCAACAAGAGGTTGTCAAGGCCTATTTGCATGCTCTGGAAAAAGGAAATTATGAAGAGGTGGTCAAGCAGTTTACTCATGATGCCGTTGTTCATTCTCCGCTTTATGGAGAAGTTGAAGCGATTAAATTTTATCGGCAACTTTTCTCAGACACGAAGAGTTCTAAAATAGAATTAAAGACAATATTCTCAAGTCATGATAACCCGCATTGTGTTGCAGCCCATTTCGTTTATACGTGGAGAATGAAAGACGATGCTGTCGTCCAATTTGAGTGTGTTGATCTGTTTGAGCTTTCCCCTCAGAATGTGAAAATTAAATCACTGACGATCATTTACGACACTTATCATACCCGTAAAAAATTTGCTAATTCCCATCCTGGTAATTTTACAGGATGAGGAGGTAATTGCAGAAGTCGGGCTTGTACCTGCCGACCTAAGTTATCGCCAAAAACATCACCTTGCTTATTCAAAATTTGCGTTGGGTATAGGTATGGCGTGTAGAGCAGAGTTTAACTTGGCATGCATGTTGCGTAAACACCCCTATCTGAAGAAAGGGAGGCTCTATGATTCCCGATTTTGATTGGTCACCTAGATCGCCTAGTGAGATACCTGGTGTTTCTATTTTACGTACGTTGGATGATGTGTCGCTATATGATTATATTGGTCCGGACTTTGTCCCTTCTGAAGAATCCAAGAGACGCGTTCAAGAGCTTGGACTTCAGGCTTTATTTACCGACAATCAAGGAAGGACTGTACAATTAAAACTTAAAAGAACTGAACAATTAGAAATTTTAGAAGGAAGTGTTTGGAAATTGGCAGCTCATGTGAAAACAAGACGTTTTGGTATTGGCTATAAGAAAGAAGATTTTAAAAATTCTTTGAATTTTTTAGAGTCTTTTTGTTTTTACAGCGCACAAGCACATCTTGTACATAAAGATGACTTGAAATTGAAAAACGATAAAAATGTATTAAATGCTGTTAGAGAAATAGAAAAAATACACAAGCTTCTCGAATCAGATTTAGATAAGGCTGCAAAAAGAGCTTTAAGCCAACATGTTGAGAGAGTGAATCACCTGATCACCAGGATTTTCAATGAAGATTTAAACCGATCCGAACAGCATATGACGGTAGATGTTGTCGAAAGAGCGAAGAAGATCTTAGAGAAGGTGAAAAAGAGTCTATAAACGTTTAAGATAATTCAAAAACTATTTTTATAGCATCTTCAACATTTCGCATTGTATCAGAATCAACCTCATCAATTTTTTT
>JAGVJP010000098.1 GCA_020051075.1 Parachlamydiales bacterium | reverse complement strand
TGACATGATTGCCACAACAACTACAACGACAAGTGTGAATATTATATTGAGTCACTTCTGGAGGGGCTTCAGGCAATTCTACCACTTGACGAACTTCTGCACTGATTACATCCGAATCAAAAGAATCAGACTGACAATCTGTACAAAAGCTGGGTTTAAGATCATAAATTGTTTGGACGTCCTCAATTGGAATCAAACGACGAGAGTGCCCTAGATGACCTCTTTGATCTCCTTTTCACGGGGTAGGGAGCCTAGCCATATTGGCCGTCTTGCGGCCAAACATGGCTAGGCTCCCTACCCCGTGAACGGATACCCACCGATTGCTTAATTTAAGAAAGAACTTTAATCTTAACAACATTTTGTGTATCGTTAAATTTTTAAAGGGATAGCAGCGTTTTTTTTAGGGATAAAGTAACATAGACGATTAGTGGTAGTTTATTGCCAATCTTAACGCTGTTATTCAAGTTGTCGTAGAAAGTTCTGCAATTTTATGAACTTAAGTGAGCTTATGAAGGTGAAAATCTAAACTTACGTTCTTCCAATGCAATAATCAACTTTAAGAACACATGGGATGTGCCAAAAACCATAAATTTTAAGGATGGCATGTGTAAGGGTTAAACTTCAATTGCCAAGTGTTGTGATTTGTTGATGAAAATAGGTGGACACTTCGCCAAATTTGTGCCACAAACTCCGCCTATCTATTTTTTTCTTGGAGAAGTGAACTGATAGCCAAGTATGAGTTTAGCAAAGATTTTCGGGCTCGGGCTCCGATTTTTAACCCTTGAACGGTTACGTAAAACTTGCGTAATTTTCAATAAAATTCTTGTTTAGAAATCGACTTCTGATAAAATCAGGGAATGGACTTAAAAAATTTACAGATAGAGATGAAAGTGGCCTTTTTTTCTTTTTTCATAATCATGATTTCCATGATCCTTATTGATGGATTATGGCTAGGGTTCATGCTTAAGCGTTTATATGTTCCAAATATCGGTCATCTCCTCAATGACTCAATGGCAATTTGGCCGGCTGTCATCTTTTATATTCTTTATGGAATTGCTCTTAATGTATTTGTTGTCTTACCTGCGTTGAATAACAATACAGGATATCTTGAGCTGTTGCTGCTAGGATTACTTTTTGGAATGGTCACTTATGGAACCTATGATCTGACCAATCAGGTCACACTTAAAAATTGGCCTTGGATAGTAACCATTGTAGATATTGCCTGGGGGAGTTGCTTAGCTGCTTCGGTAAGTTTGATTTCGACCTTAATGACTCGTTATTTTTGGTGAAGTCTCTTTGCTTTCATTCTTTCTCGTAAAAAAATTTATCTGCTCTGAAGATCACATTTGGGAAGCTTTGAAGAATTTGTTACCGGCTTTAATCATCCTGTTTTTCAGCATCGCCATATGCATTGGATCACTTTATCATATGAAGTGCTATGAATTGACTTTAAAAAGATGAAAAGATACATTTAATTTTTTTTAAGATTTTGACTCAAAGGAAAATCTCAATGATTCATGCTAAACACAACGAAACTGTTATGCATATTATGACAACCAATCCTAAAACAATTCACCTTAAAACTCCTATCTCTGAGGTAGGAAAAATTTTTAGTGAAGGAAAATTCCATCACCTCCCTGTAGTCGATGGCAAGGAGCTCATTGGGATTGTCAGCTATTTTGATCTCATTAGAGTCAGCTTTGAAGGTTCATTTGGGGTCACCGACAAAAAAGCAGTTTATTCAGTGCTCGATAATTTGTTAGATGTTTCAGCAATTATGACAAAAGACCCTTTGTGTATCAGAGAGAAAGGCACCATTCGTGAGGCTGCTGAAAAACTATCTACAGGTAAATTCCACGCTCTACCAGTTGTCAATGATGATCATGAACTCGTGGGTATTCTAACTTCTAAAGATTTGATTGACTATCTGATAAAACTTTATTAAAGATCGACATCCACTTAAGGAGAAAACAACCGATGTTAAAATTCATAATAGGATCACTTGGCGCAATGACCATGATGACAATGTCCCTATTTTCTGAAATTTCTTTAGGAGAAAAACTCGAGACTCAAATGTGGGAAGATATAAAGCATGCGAACTACAAAGCTGTTGAAGAGAAAATAGCAAAGCAGTTTCAGTCCGTTCACACCTTTGGTGCATTGAGCCGCGAAGCTGAGATAGAACTCATTAAAGACTTGTATATTGGAACCTATGAAATCAGTCATTTACAATCGACGGAAAATGGAGACACCATTGTTGTCACCTATCTTATTTCTGTAAGGGAAAAGATCGGAAATCACCAGCTTTCTGAAAAGCCTGCTCCACGTCTCAGTGTATGGAAAAAAAATGATGGCGAGTGGCAGTGGATAGCTCATGCAAATCTTAAGGAGATACCATCAAATCAACCTAAGGCAAACATACCAGTACCTAAAAAATCCTAAATTTGGATTTCCCATAAAAAGGACCTCCTGTTGGGCTTTGTTTATATGGACCGAGTTTTATCTACGCTGCAATTTTGGACTTTAACTCATTCTTTGGTAAAACCAATTAGGTGCTAACTTAAGAGCCGAGCCAATGAGTCGCCAAAGATGGGTGATGTAGGCCTGTTGTTTCTGTTTGTTGATAGCTGAATATTCCCTAGCTATCGCCAAAAAAATCTCTTATTGCTCACAGGTAGTTGGCAAAATGATTCGTTGCAACATTTGTACGAATGTATCAGAAATTAATTATGAAATCAGGTCTACCTATTCAAGACAAAATCATCAGGCATGGGGCCTATGGGGTTGTTTTGCAAGATTCTCAAATCCTCCTAACTCAAAAGAAGTCAGGGCCTTATCAGGGCTTATGGGGGCTTCCTGGTGGGTCTATTGAATTTGGTGAAACTCCAGAGGAAACTCTTAAACGAGAATTATTGGAAGAGTCTTCTCTAGTAATTCGTGGAGTAGAATTTTTAAATATCGCTACAGCAACTGGCGAATATAGTAAAAATGGCCAACCTTACGGTTTTCATCAAATTGGATTGATTTATCGAGTAATCAGCTGGGTAAAACAATCGAACGTTATCCCTGAAGAAGAAAATCGTTGGACTTCGCTAAATAATATTACGCATCAAGAGCTGACTCCATTTGCTCGTCATGCGGTCGCGAATTTGCCAACAAATAAAGCGTGGAGACCCAATAACACCATTCGAGGTAAGGTAATTGGTCTTGCAAAACACGAAAATCGATTGCTTGTTTGCGAGGTACTTAATGATGATGGAGTTTTAAAAGGGTGGTGTCCTATCCGAGGAGGGATTGAATTTGCTGAAACTGCTCAAGAGGCCCTTAAACGTGAAATTCAAGAAGAGCTTAGGTGCGATGTCTCGATCACAAACGATCCTATAATATGCGAAAACATTTTCGAGCATCATGGAGTTAAAGGTCATGAGATTATTTTTGCTTTCCCTATTAGGCTTGAAGATCCGGCAATATATGGCAAGAATCGTTTCCAGATTCACGAACATAAAGGAAGTAGTCAATGGGTGGAATGGATTCCTATCGAACATTTTGAACAAGATAAGGCTGTATTATTTCCTTCAATTTTAACAAACAAGATAGCTGCTATTTAAAACAACTTAACGCCTAATCTTTAATCATAGGCCTGACAGATTGAGCTAAATCTAAAAATAAGCTTGGGTCAAGATTATCCTCAACTTGCCAGCACGCCGCTAAGACAAGGTGAACGTAGTACCATTGAACGACCTCTTCGTATGGATAATTAAAGTACTCAGGAATGTATTTAAGATCATACTAGGCTTCTCCACACATGCCCATATTTCATTAATTGGAAATCCAATAACACCTTTTGGATCAATCACCAACCAATCATCTCCTTGACTAAGTTTCTAATTGCTGCACATGTTTGGGTAGCTCATCAAGCCATAATCTTCCTTTTTCGCGATAAACACTTAAGATATTGCTTTCCAATTTTTGCATAGAGCTTTACCTTGTTCCTTTACAGAACTCAACTATCCATGGGAGATTCTAAGCTGGCAAAATCTGGTCCCGTTTTAAAAAATGAAACATTCTTTGCAACGATAGACTCTGGAGCAATTTGCACCATCATATTCAAAGGATCCACGATGTTAGCTATAAACCATTTGTTCCAGTCATCACTGTTTTCTCCCAAATACCTTGATCTCTCGTTCAACGTTAGCAGCCCAGTCTTCTGCCTCTTGTTTTCGATCAAAATGATTACAGACGGTAGGATAGCCTTTTAAGCGAACTACTGCTCGCCAATGACTCGTCCCATTTTTGTTCTTACGTTTTTGTATTGAAGCCATGACTCAAACCTTTTGTTGTTGTGGTTCGAGCGGCTGGATGGTGCTTGTAAAGATTGTTTTTGATTGCACCGTCATCACACCGCGAAGGAAAGATTAAACTTAATCATTGATATTAGATCAAGTTAAATCCTGCTCACAGGCAATGGTAAAGAGCTTATCTTTATACACATCTTCCCAGTGCTTGTTCGGGCAACGAGAATTACCCGTTTTTCTGTCGCTGCTACCGTAGCTCTGGATTGATCTGCATAGTGATTAAAGTGAAAGTTAACAAAGCCAGATTTGCAAATTATAGGTTTTTCTAACACAATTCTCTCGAGAGATTTGTATAAAGATAAGGGTAAAGAGATGGGGTAACCTGGATTTGAACCAGGGACCAGCGGGTTATGAGTCCGCTGCTCTAACCGCTGAGCTATTACCCCATAAGAAAAGCATCATAGCAAGTTCATCTTGCAAAATCAACCGTTTTCAAAAAAAAGCGATCTTTGAGGTGAAGCTGCCTCGGTCATTCGTTTTCTTTCTTTGCGCCTCTCCACCTTTGCACCTTTGCTTTTAATAAAAGCTAAGGACTATTCTCCACCCACAGACCTCAGCAGTTCGGGGTCCAGTGCGAATCACAGAGGCGTGGCTTCCTTCTCTTCCTGGGAGAGGGTCTGCTCATAGAAGAGGTTCAGGTCCTGCTTCAGCTTCTCCAATGCTGGAAGATGGGTATACATCATATGCCCGGCTTCATAATACTTCATGGTAATATGGCTTCGGATCTGTTCTTCAATTCCGAGATGGTCGATGGCATACTCAGTCCCAAACATCGGTGTCGCCATATCATAATACCCATTGGCAACAAAGACTCTTAAAAAGGCATTATGGCTCAACAGCTTCTTCAGAGCCACTCCCTTCTCCAAGAACTCGTTTGAAGCGCCCCAATCCCATGTACGGATGCTTGTCAGTATCCCATAGGGCTCTTCTCTGTTATACTTGAGATCTTTCTTAATATAGCCATTAAAGGCGGCTGTGAACGCCCCTATGACGTTAGTCAGGCTAGGATCATAATTACTATACCCCTCAGGGGGATCGGCATCAATCCCTGTGATACGGCTGTCAAAGCGTCCTATGACCATTTTTTCACTTTTCAATAGATTTCTCTCAAAACTTGAATCTTCGACACGGAGGTCGCTCCGATCGATATACTCCTGCGGAAGCCCTGTGAACTGCGACATCTTCACAATGACTTCACCCCTCTCTTTAGGTGTAAGCGAGCTTCCTTTGAAAAGTGCTTTCACATAATCCTCTTTGACAAATTGCCGAGAGGCTTCAACCACTTCAGGCAAGCTGAGTTTCTGGAGTTCGGGGGGAAGCTTCCGATGATACCACGCTGCGGCTGTATACGAGGGGAAAAATGAGAGAAAAGGGAGGTCATTGCCATCAGAAAATTGAAGGGTTTGATAGTTGATCACTGAAGAGATCAAGACAATGCCGTTGACATAGATGTAATTCTTCTTCTGGAGGTGGCTGGCTAATCCTATGGCACGTGTTGTGCCATAACTTTCGCCTAGAATAAACTTCGGTGATTCCCAACGATTATACCGGCTGAGATATTGCTGGATAAATTCTGCAGTGAGGTTGATGTCTTCATCAACTCCATGATATTTTTTCGAGTCATCTTGAGGAATGGCGTGGCTATAACCTGTCGAAATGGGGTCGATAAAGACTAAATCGGTTTTATCAAGGAGGGAATATTCATTATCAACGAGATAATAGGGGGGCAATGCTTCTCCGTTATCTGTGAGTCGCACCCGCTTGGGACCAAGAACGCCGAGATGAAGCCAGACTGATGAGGAGCCCGGTCCTCCATTGAAACAGAAGGTGATGGGTCGGTTCGTTTTGAGAGCGGGATCTTCCTCGGTTTCATTGGTATAGTTGATAAAGAAGACGCTGGCTTTTGGAGCGCATTTCTCATCTTTCAAAATGAGGTTGCCAGCAACCGCTTTATAATTAATGGTTTTCCCTGCGATGACAACGCGTTGCTCTGTTTCAGAGAATGTCTCTGTAAACTGGCAGGTTGGAATGTCTTTCTTTTCGCTTTCACCGCTGCTTTCCCCTTCTCCAAATAACTGGATGGAATAGATACAGATTAGAAATAATCGAATGATGCGCATATGATTTAACCTCTAAGACCCCTTTTGAATGGGGCATACATTAATAACATTTCTCTAATATCTTTTGAAAAATCGTTTGCATGGATTCTAAAGATATCCCTGCCACCCCTGCTTGCTTATGTCGGCTTTTATGCCCTCTGACAATGGTGACATTCGATTTTCCAATAGACAACATCTTAGCCAAAAACCGGATGAGTTCATCGTTAGCTTCTCCCTTTTCCGGTACGGCTGCAAGCCGTATTTTTATCTCATCGTTCTCCAGCCCAATAACTTCGCTCTTGCTCGCATTAGGAATCACTTTAATCTTAATGAGGATGCCTTGATCTGTTGGTTGAAACATGGTTTTTAGAGCTCGTGCAGCTTTTCGTCTTTCATCATCTCAGGAACATCTTTAAAAGAGAGCAGCGTTGCCCCTGCGGCCTGCATCACAGCCAATGCCCGGTGAGTGTCGTCAGGATTCAAATCTACTCCTCGACAAGCGTCGACAATCACATAGCAGATGAATCCTAGCTGCAAAGCATCCAAAACCGAGAATTTCACACAGTAGTCGGTTGCAATCCCAACAAAATAAAGATTGCGGACGCCTTTTTCTCTTAAATAATATTCTAAGCCTGTCGATTTCCTGTGGCCATTATCATAAAAAGTGCTGTAGCTGTCAATAAGAGGATCGGTCCCTTTATAAAAGACTTTGTCGATGACTGTGGTATCCCATCCTGGAGCAAATTCAGATCCATACGTCCCTTGGACGCAGTGGGTGGGCCAGAGGATCTGATCGATCCCTGCGAGGTTGATGTGCTCTCCGACTTTTTTGCCATGATTCTCTGCAAAGCTGCCGTGGTCATGAGGATGCCAGTCCTTGGTGGCAATGACGAGATCGAAAGGATAGTGGACGAGTTCATTGATCAGAGGGAGGACTTCGTCGCCATTTTTTACGGCGAGGAAGCCTCCGGGGATAAAATCATTTTGGAGGTCGACAACGATAAGGGCTCTCATAGAATCACAAAATCTCGACTAAGCGAATTACAGAATCTCAGCAGCAAGTGCGGCGAGTTCAGACCTCTCCGTCTTTTCTAAGAACATATGCCCATAGAGGCGATGTTCCATGAACTTACCGACAGCATAGGTTAACCCATTGGAGTCTTTATCTAAATAGGGATTGTCAATTTGTGTCGGATCGCCTGCCAGCACCACTTTCGTCCCTTCTCCGGCACGTGAGATGATAGTCTTAATTTCATGGGGTGTGAGATTCTGTGCTTCATCGACAATGATATACATTTTTGGAAGCGATCGCCCTCTAATATAGGTGACAGCCTCCATTTCAATCTTCTTACTATCTAACACCCACTTCAGTGTATCTGATGATTCTCCCCCCGTCGAAGCGCAAAGGTATTCCAGATTATCAAAGATCGGCTGCATCCAAGGGAGGAGCTTCTCCTCTTTTGATCCTGGCAGATAGCCGATATCGCGCCCTAACGGCATGATGGGGCGGCTGACTAAGATGCGGGAATAGGATCCATCGTCAAACACCTTTTTCATTCCGCAGGCGAGAGCCATCAAGGTCTTTCCTGTGCCTGCAGGTCCGACGAGGGTGACGAGTTTGATGTCATCCCGGAGGAGCAGGTCCATGGAGCAGCGCTGCTCGACGTTGCGAGGCTTGATTCCCCAGATATTAGGGAATTTAATCAGATTTTCCAGCCGTTGACGGCTCGTGTCATATTTAGCGACGGCGGAGGTATGTTCGGGTGAATTTAAGATGTAGTATTCATTTGGATGGCTGTGAAGATCGGGCATATCCAGATGTCCATCTTTATAGAACTCGTCGATGCTATGTTTAGGGATGTCTAAACGTCTTATCCCCTTATAGATCGACTCAAAATTGTATTTCAGATTTTCATAGTCTTCGGCTTCAAGACCAATCGCTTCGGCTTTGATGCGGGCCCCAAAATCTTTCGAGACGAACACAACTTTCTCCCCCTGTTCATGGAGAAGGAAAGCAGCCATAATGATTCTGTTGTCGTTAATCGTCATCGCAAAGGTGTATTTATAGTCGGCCCTAACCTCGGGCTGGATGCGGACGACAGCGCCGCTTTCAAGCTTGACTCCTGTATGGAGATTCCCCTTCCCTATAGTCTTCAGGGAGTCGAGTAGGCGGATTGAATCGCGGGCATTCTTGCCGAGTTCATTGGGCAATTTTTTCATTTTATCCAACTCTTCTAATACCGCAACCGGGATGATCACATGGCTGCGAGGAAATTGCATAATAGAATTTGGATCGTGCAAAAGGACATTGGTGTCGAGAACAAAGGTTTTGTGTGCCAATTTAGACTCCTAATCTGTTGGTAAAATGAGAGAGCTAGACGAGATGACGCTATCATCCCGCAATCTAGATGACGCTATCATCCCGCAATCTATTAGATACGTTTATTTTTTTCGACAACTTTTTCTCCTTATATGATCAGTCACCTGCTAACGTCAAAGATGAAAAATTCAGCACTTAAAAGGTTAGAGTGCTAAAATTACCCTTGCTCTGATTTATGCCTATCTGCTAAAATGAATGTTAGTGAAACGGAGGGAATAATTATGGCAGCATCAATTAGAATTAATGAGAAAATATTAAGCATACCACCTTACCTCTCAACAAGTTGGTCGTATGTTTCAGCCATTCAAATGAAAGGGGAAATTCTAGCGATCAGCTTAATCGATGGTGAATCAGTATATATTCCCAGTTTGAAGAAAGAACACATTGAACTGGTGTTTCATTTTCATGCAGAATACCTCGAAAAAGAGCTTGCTCTCCCTTTATCCAAAGGAGAAATGTCTCACCTTCAACACTTAGCTGAAGAGCAGGCCACGGTCCGATTCTCAATCGGCACACCTCTTGAAGGATTTGGAATGGTCATGAACCATAACCCTGACCAAGCCAACGCTCCTGATTTACCCATCGAAATCTTAGAAAAAATCAGTTCGATCACCAAAATTATCGGTCCGCCTGATGAAGGCTTTCTTCCTCAAGCCGAGCAAAATTGCAACTGTTTTCACTGTCAAATCGCAAGGGTCGTGAACAAATCCTCGTTTTTATCTCCATCAGAGCCGATAGAACCGCATGAAGAAGAAATTAAAAATGAAGAATTAGAATTTCAACAATGGGACATCTCGCCAGTTGTCGACAGCGAAAAGCTTTATGATGTGATCAATAAATTAGATCCTCTTGAGAAGTATCATGTCTTCCTCGGCGAACCCATTGGATGCACATGCGGAAAGTCAGGATGCGAGCACATCTTAGCCGTCCTGAAAAGCTAGTGTCTAATTGCAAAAGTCTTTGTGTAGTTTATGGCAGATTTTGAATGCAGCTTGCAAAGATCGAAAATGTGACATACATGGATATGTAGGCTCATTTTCGATCTTTGCAAGATGCGTCAAAAGATGCCGTAAAATACACATAGAGACTTTTGCAATTAGACACTAGTTTAATATCGATGGAATCCTCTTTAGCGCTGAATTGAAGATACTAAGAGTGAATTCGAGGGCGGTTTTGCATCCATTCTCGAAATGGAATCCCACTATATCGTTGAATAAAATCTATGCCCTCACGAGGATTTTCCCACTTGAAATCCCAAAATGGCGTCCTTGGGGGATGGGTGACGTTAGGGATGACGTAAACCTCAGCAGTCGTCCTGCGATCATGAATAAGAATGATTTTAAATAAGTCTGTTGGGACATGCACATCACCCCCACCGATGACTGGATATACCACCATCCTGCCCTCGAGGTACTCTTTTGGTACGAATAATGGACCCGTAAAAACCTCTACTAGATCATGACTAAGAGCTAGTCTACGCACATGAGCTTCTAATCGACTCCACACTCCTCTATTTAGATTTGGATTTTGTGGAACAGCGTTTTCTGGATGAAATGTATCTCCCATTGTCCGATCAGAAAGAGTCGCATCTTCAGCCGGAACTAGGTGCCCCCTATCATAACCCGAACCTTTATAGTCATTATCGATGACCCGATTCAGTTCAGGAATATCAAGATTGTCTATCCACCTATGATTCGTCCTTTTTGCAGCGCCAAAGGAATCTCTTCCTAAGCGTTGACGCACAAATTTAGCCACTTTCCCGCTCGTGTCATAGTGAAGATCATATCCCTCGCGATGTATGGTTAGATTAACTTGAGGTAACGCTGGAACGAACTTTGTAACGGGTTTGAGAGCCCCAAGCATTCTCTCAGAGCTGTCACTTCTTTGAAGCCCCCCCTCTTCTATCGAAAATTGTAGATAATGCTGGGGAATTCGATTGTCAGAATCCACAGCGGCTGGATTTGGATGTTCACTCCCTAAACAAGCTAGAATCGCTTCGTGGCCAGCCCTTGCGGCTAGATGAAGGAGCGTCACATTCGTGATCCGATAAATTCGACTTTTAAGCTCGCAGAGCTCACCTCTAGAACTTTCGACAAAGACTTTTATAAAACCTGGTGAATGATCGACACTTTCTAAAAGTGTGTCTGGTACTCTTGAATGTAGTTGAGACGAAATCCAATATCCGTCTGATCCTTCTAATCTGTCTGATACTGAATCACCAGATTTCATTAACAAGCCTTTACCTCTCGTCAAACAACATGTCATCGTCATTAATCGAGGCTCTCGATCCAAAAAATCCCTAAGCATCACATAATCACAGATAACCGCCGCATAGTGAGCAATCGTTATCCTTTCGAGAGAATGCCCCTCAGTTGCATCAATTTCTGCCCCATCGCAAAGTTCTGCGTAAAAAGATTCTGTATGAGTACCACCAGGGTAGAAAAAAGTGATAGAAGTCCCCTCTGGATATTTCTCTCGGTAGTGTGTTGGATTGCGTCTATTAACAAAGTGATATGAATCTAAAGTGTATTCAGAAAATCTCCATGTTAAGTCAATTCTAGGGTCTGATAACAAGGCTTCAAATATACCTTGAAGTCTTTCCTTGCACCGACTATCCCACGTTATCTCCCGATCTTTCAATATGAGGTAGACTGCTTGAAAGCAGGCCAGATCTTTATAACTATTTTTACTAATTTTAATGATAGGAAAAACTATGTTTGGATTAGCTTTGCAATCGATAAAATGCTCCATAATATCAAGAAACTGTTCCCCAATATGAAGAAACTGTTCCCCACTATCACCCAACTCCCCCTTAGTTTCTGGAAATAACCAACTCTTAGGTTGCACTACCAAATCAAATTCAATCGCGATACGAATCAAAGGAAGAAAATCTCTATCTGCCAATCGATTCTTGTCCAGCATCGCATTGATGATCCTCTTACAACGATCAATCACTGAAGAAAAACGATCATTTACCGCTGGTAATCCATTCCATTCATATACTTCATCATCCCATAAATAGGGATCCACACTCTCTTCCCAATGGTAAGGGAGATAAAGTAGTTCAAAAATCGTCGATTTCCTCAGCACTTTTCGACCAAATTTAAGATCCTCAACCGACATCATCGGATTCCCACCTAAATCGAGAAATTTGTTCACTAGATTGAGAATTTTGCCATCTTCTCCTACAGGCGAAAAATAAGAATCGGTTGCAAAAACACACCTAATCAAATCCACGATCTGATCAATGCTAATGAGGGTTTCAGTTTTTCTATCGATTTCCCTTAGGCCGATCTCTAACACTTCTGTAAAAAGAGAACCGATCGGATTGTTATCCCAATTAACTAACAATCCCTCAAAATCACTTTTACTAAGACGATAAACAAATTCCAAACAACTGATATTTTTAACAATTTCTCTTCCTATGCTCATTTCTGGGATAGGCGTCGCAGGATTTCCTCCTTGTTTAAAAAACGCACATAGCGCATTCAGGCATTGACGAGCCGTGGAAAAAGCATCTGAAAATAATGGATCTCGTCGTATAGCCTCGAGAACTTGGTGGATCAGACAATCGTTTTTCTCTGCTACTGAAGTAGGAGTGAAATATATTGAAGATGAGGATGAAGCACCTGTAGATAAGCCACCATGATACGGTGAAGATGAGGATGAAGCACCACTATATCTAGAATAACTCCCTGTAATCATATTAAAAACTCCTTCAAAAGATTGAGAATGATCAACAAACATATAGTATAAAAAAATCTTTCATTTCAATCGAAAATGAAAATCGTAAAAATTTATACAACAAAACAAATTAAAAGGACTCAAGAGCCAATTCGAGGGCGATTTTGCATCCATTCTCGAAATAGAATCCCACTATAGCGTTGAATAAAATCTATGCCCTCACGTGGATCTATACACTTGAAAGCAGAAAATTTTGTCCCTGGAGGCTGCGTTACGTTGGGGACGATGTAAACCTCAGCACTCGTTGTGCGGTCATGAACAAAAATGATTTTAAATAAGTGTGTCGGAACATGCACATCGCCAAGACCCATGAGTGGATAGGCTATCACCCTGCCCCGAAGCCGACGCCGCGGTACGAATAATGGACCAGTAAAAACCTCTACTAGATCATGACTAAGAGCTAGTTTATGCACATGTTTTTCTAATTGACTCCACACCCCTCTATTTAAGTTTGGATTTTGTGGAACAGCATTTTCTGGATGAAATGTATCTCCCATTCTGCGATCAGAACGGGTTGCATCTTCAGCTGGAACTAGGTGCCCTCTATCATAACCTGAACCTTCATAGTCGCGATCGATAACCCGATTGAGTTCGGGAATATCCAGATTATCTATCCACCTATGACCGGTCCTTTTTGCAGCGCCAAAGGACTCTTTTCTTAAGCGTTGTCGCACAAATTTAGCGACTTTGCCAATTGTGTCATAGTGAAGATCATATCCTTTACGATGGATAATTAGATTGACTTGAGGCAGCGTTCGAACCAACTTAGTGACGGGTTTGAGAGCCTCAAACATTCTCTCAGAGCTGTCAATTCTTTCAAGAACCCCCTCTTCTATCGAAAGTTGTAGATAATGCTGGGGAATTCGATTGTCAGAGTCCTCAGCAGCTCGATTTGGATGTTTGCTCTGCAAGCAAGCTAGAATCCCTTCATGACCGCCTCTTGCAGCTAAGTGAAGTAGTGTCACATTCGTGATTCGATAAATCCGACTTTCTAAGCTGACTTGTTCTCCGAGGTAATCTTTTTCAAGGATTCTTAAAGGGCCTGATAATCGATCATCAGTTTCTAAAAGTGAATCCGTTTCTAATGATCCCGATGTAGACTGTATCCAACTCTCTTCTCTATGTATTCTATGTAATAAGGCTTTGCCCTTCGTTAAACAACACTGCATCTTCATTAAACGAGGCTCTAGATCCAAACATTCTGTAAGCAGCATATAATCACCAATAAATGCTGCATAGTGAGCAATCGTTATCCTTTCGAGACTATAACCTTCAACTTCATCGATAAACGATTCACTCGGTTCGTAGCTGCCATGATAATAGGCAGGATTGTCTTGAGTCCCTACTGGATATTTTTGCCTGTACTAGGTAATATTATCTGTGTTGACAAAATGATGTGAATTTAGACTGTATTCAGAAAATCTCCATGTTAAGTCAATTCTAGGATCTGATAACAACCTTTTAAATAGAATATCAAGTTTTCCCGTCCGCTTCCTATCCCACATTATCTTCGGATCCTTCAATATGAGATAGACCAATTGAAAACAAGCCAGGTCTGCATACGTACTTCCATCAATTTCAAAGAGGGAAAAAGCTAGGTTTGGATTGACCCGGCGGTAAACAAAATATATCATAATTTGAAAAAATCTCTCTCCGAGTTGTTTAGGGGGATTTCGCTTATATTGATCTTCAATATCATCTTTAACAGCACATCGAATCAAGGGCAGAAAATCTTCATCTGCCAATTGATTCTTTACCAACATCGTTTTGATGATGTTCTCGCAGCGATCAACCACTAAAAAAAAACGATCGTTTATCCCTTGCCACTCTTCCTCTTCATCCGAATCTTCTTCTTGATTCCATTCTTCTACGTCTAACCCATACCCGTAAGGAAGCTTCCATAAAAGGCTAACTAGCTCAAAAATTGTCTGCTTACTCAAAACCTTGCGACCAAATCTGACATTTTCAACTGACAATAGCGGATTTCCACCCGCATCCAGAAATTTGCTTACAATATCGAGAAATCTATTTGCAGTTTTCCCTCGAAGCGAAAGGTAGGGGTCACCAGCAAAGAAACATTGGATCAAATCAATCCACTCTTCAGTGTTAATGTTTTTTTTAATCACTTTGCTAATTCGCTTAAAACCAAGACATATCACCTCCTCAAATAAGGAATTGATTTTAGTTCCCTCGTTATCCCAAATGGCAAGCATCCCCTTAAAATCATTCTTACTGATACGGTAAGCAAGTTCTAAGCAACTGATATTTCTAACAATTTCATTCCCTACTTGGAGTTCTGGGATCCGGGTCGCGGGATTTCCTCTGTTTTGAAAAAACGAATGCAACAGATTGAAAACAATACTACCGGTCTCCACTGCCTTTGAAAATAAAGGATCTGGCCCTATAGCCTCGGTAATCTTCCGGATCAGACGATCGTTTTTCTTTGCTCCTGAAGCAGGAGTGAAATATATTGAAGATGAGGATGAAGCAACCGTAGATGAGCCACGATCATATGGTGAAGATGAGGATGAAGCACAACTATATCTAGAATAACTCCCTGTAATCATATTAAAAGCTCCTTCAAAAGATTCAGGATAATCCACAAACATTTAGTATAAAAAAAGCTCTCATTTGTACCAAGCTTTAAATAAGTGTGTGTGCAAACCATTGAGCGCTTGCTAAATATTCATTCAAATTTGTACAATCGCATTTCTTCAAAACAAAATTATATGAGGATGAACATATGTTAAAATTCTTCCCCTCCAGGCTATGCACCTGTTTTTTGCTCGTTCTCCCACTCTCCCCGCTTTTAGCGGAAGGGACTCCTTCTAAAGGAGAAAAATCTGCGCAACAGGCTGATGCGGCTCCTTTCAACCCTTTTACCGGAAAAATCACGAAAAACAAGGTGAGGTTGCGGCTGAGTCCGTCCTTTGAGGGGCATATCCTCAAGGAATTGCAGAAAAACGACCTTTTTATCGTCCTTGGTGAAACAGAGGAATTCTTTGCTGTCGAGCCTCCAAAAGAACTCAAGGGATATGTCTTTAGAACGTATGTTCTCGATAATGTGATCGAAGGAAATCATGTCAATGTGCGCGCCTACCCTGATTTAGACGCACCAGTCTTCGCTCAGTTAAATAGCGGAAACCGTGTGGAAGGGATCATCGAACCCTCAAATAATAAGTGGCTTCAAATCACCCTGCCCCCTTCAGCCCGACTATACATTGCAAAAGAATATGTGGATAAAATTGGCGATAAGGGGTTAATGGCTAGGCTAGAGAAGAAAAAAGAAGAAGCCAGCCAACTGCTCGAAGAAACGCAAGCAGCCCATCGAAATGAAATCGCCAAACCTTTTGATCAGATCCATATTGAACCCATCGTCGGGAACTACGAACGGCTTATCGCCAATTACCCAGAATTTCCTGAGTATCCTGCAAAAGCAAAAGAACAGCTCACCGCTCTCCAAGACACCTTTAACCAGAAGAAGTTAGCCTACTTGGAGGCGCAAGCACAGAATTCTAGCCAGACAATCGAATCTAACAGAAAATTAGCTGCTGAGCTGCAAACACAAAAGAACAAGGTGGCCACTCTGCAGCAGCAGATCGACTATTCTAAGCAAACTGCTGAAGCAAGCCGTCCTTCGGCACGCAAAACCGAACAGCTGCCCATCAACATAGCGACATGGATTCCTGTTGAAGAGGCACTGTATGCTAACTGGAAAGATAAGCAAGAAGATGAAAGCAACGCCTCCTTAGAGAGCTTCTATGAAGATCAAAAGAAAGAGGCATTCATTGTCAGAGGGGTGATCGACCCGTATAATCGTCCTGTCAAAAACAGGCCGGGAGATTTCCTATTAATCAACACAGGAAATAAACTCCCTTTTGCATTCTTGTATAGCACAAAAGTCAACTTACAAGATCTGATCGGACATGAGGTCTCTTTGATTGTTATTCAACGGCCAAATAACAACTTCGCTTTCCCTGCTTACTATGTCCTTGCTGTTGAATAGCGATGGAGTTGCGTGAATGGGCGATACAGATTCTCTCTTCGGACACCTTGGAAGACAAGCTAGCTGACCCTGGCGAGTGGTCTGACGATTTTCCAGGAGCTCCTTTGGTTTGGCAAGAACCGGCCCGGCCGTCAGGAATGGGGTTTAGTCGCAGAGCAAAAGAGGACAAACTCCCCTCATTTCAGGAGCATGGCGACAAAGACAAACGAGCGATCTGTCTCCACCGCTTTGCAGGGCATGAGCTCCTCGCCGTTGAGATTATGGCTTTTACGCTGCTGGCCTTCCCGGATGCACCGAAAGGGTTCCGAAGAGGTGTCGCTTACACACTTCGGGAAGAGCAAGGGCATGTCCGCTTATACATCGAGCAGATGAACCGTCTGGGGATAAAATTTGGCGATCTCCCACTCTATAAGCACTTTTGGAACCACACTCCCTACATACAAACTCCCCTCCATTATATCAGCATCATGAGTTTGACGTTTGAGATGGCAAACCTCGACTTCGCCCCGATCTATGGCAAGTCCTTTGCCCATTTTGGAGATCAAGAGTCGGCGAATTTGATGGCACGGATCCTCAAAGATGAGATCTCCCACGTCAAATTTGGCTGGAATTGGCTGGAATCGCTGCGTGACAAAGATGAAACGGCGTGGGATGCTTGGGAGAAGACTCTAGCAACGACGCTGTTGACGCCTAAGCGGGCAAAAGGGTTTTACGTGAATGAGAATCCTCGAAAAGATGCCAATATCCCTCAAGAATGGATAGACAAGCTCAAGTCTCTGTGACTCCCCCAAAAGATGGTAAACAGGATAAGCAAGATCGCTTCGCGGCAAGATAGGCAGGATAGAGAAATATATTTTTCTCTATCCTGCCT
>JAGVJP010000127.1 GCA_020051075.1 Parachlamydiales bacterium | reverse complement strand
AGCCCTCTTCCGCTTTATCGACGAACAGCATTGATAAGAGCTTGTGGATAAACTATAGTTAGTTTTAGGCGATAGCACGAGATGTGGGTAAGCTTGAGGGAAAGTAGGAGATGCTGAGCGCTGCGCGAAGCGATAGAGAAATTCAAAAGACACGAATGTCCCAAAAATTGATCTAGAATAAAGCGAAAGAGGACTTTCGCACTCCAAACGCTTCGCGCTGAAAAAAATGGGTAATGGTAAGGCCGTCAGGCCTGGGAACAGTTCACACCTATTTATGAGCCATGAAAGGGCGGCACATCATTATGGATAAGTAGGATACAAGTTCTCGCCAAAAATTAGCCACACTCGCCCAGAGGCCGTTATGCCTATTCATACAATTCATTATTCTTTATGTATCTCACACCATAGGCAATTTTCAGATGTTCCATCATAGACAAACGGGTTTTTGCATAGGATACATTCTTTGAATGCTTTTCCTTCTGGGGGGAAGATCATAATATTAACGCAACTACACTCCAAAGCATGTTCGCCACACTTGTCGGAATCACCGCTCATTCTTTTTCCTCCAATATTCGTTTTGCAAAACAAGCAAGTGCTGCTGTGTTCGTTTACGGGAGCATTCTATACACTTGTATAATTTTCACAAGCATATATTTGCTGTATTTGCAGTATTTAATGGGTAAAAAATTTTATCTGGTTTAGGCCAGGTTTATTACCTCTCGTTGTCTCTTACCCTTAGGTCCCTATTATGCGTGAGGCCTGAAAGGCTGTTGTTTTATATATCTACCATCAAGTGGGATTGAGGTCGGGCAATTTTTCATTCTTGTCTTTTGGCTTTGCTTTTGGTTTAGGTGGCTGCACTGTCTGTTGTGGCTTGGGTTTGTCTGCTTTTGGAGGCGATGTTATTTGAGAAATCTTTTTTTGCAAGACTGTCACCCATATCATGGCAGCGATCAGCAAAATAGCCAAACCAGCAATCAACCCATACAAAAGCGGATCTCGTTGAATGGAAGAGTCCGGTATCGTTGCACTCACAGATAGATCTTGTGTAGTTGTGGTGGAAGGGATGTTTTTCACACTATGAATGTTTGGATGAATTTCAACGCTCCTCGACGGTAGTGAAGCGACAGCCTTTTCGTTTTTTGCGACATCCCACCATTCTAAGGTGATTTCGGGCAATGTCAGGTTGCCGGACTGTTGAGGAATTAAGGTATACTGCTCCAACCGATAGCTGTGGATGGTTTTCTCTTTGATTTCATCTCCTATGACCGGCTTGTCAGCGTAGACTTTGAGGTGTTGATCCCTGTTTTGCCTTTCGCTCAAATCAGGCAATTGGCTGGATAGGATGCCTTCGGCGACAATTTTAATGGAACGGGTGATCGGCTCTCCCACCTCCAGTTTTTGTGAGGGGTCCCAAGACTCTTCAATGGTTAAATTGCGTGCGGGCAGCCAAGGGACAATTCCTGCGACAGCAGGTTGTACATTCAATGTCACGGGCGTTGATGCTGTTGTAAAAGGCTGCAGGCGGTCAAAGCCGGGCATCAGAAAAAATGGATCGAAATCGTGATCGAAAAAAGAGTTCGATTGAGTTTTTCTTTTCACCGGCATTGCACCCTGTAATGTAATCGAAGGGATGTGCAGAGTGCCCGCATTTAATGGGGTGACGAGGTAATTAAAGGTAACGGTGTTGAGTCTGATGCCATCGACAATTTTCTTTTCTACGCGCGGTTCTCCATTCGGTTCAACAATGGCATCTTCAATAGAGAATTTGGGCATGTTGACGTTTGCCAGGTCGATTTTTGACTTCAATGTAAGAGTTAAAAAGAAGGGTTCATTTTTATAGGGGTGGTTAGTGCTCATTTCTGTGATAAGAACAATGTCATCAACTTCGGACGATTTTGTTCCTGAGGCAGCTTCTTGAGTGACTTGGATCATGATAGGATTGGTTGTCAATACCCCTTCAGAAGTGTTGATGGTGATCGGCGGAATAAGGGCTTCTCCCTCTTGTTGCGGCTGCAGGATGATTGTCCACGTGAGGCTTGTAGAGGCCCGTCCGTTCATAATCATTGTGTTGGAAGTTTGTTGTTGCGAACGGATATGGAAAGATGTTGTCAAAGGGTCGATGGAGGGTGGAGATTGAGCAGAGGCGTCCTTTAGAGTGAGTTGCAGGGTAAGACTGTCGCCAATGCGAACATGCTTCTTTGTCACGCTGGCTGAAAATTCCGCTGAAAAAATGAGGAGTGGAAATAAGATAAATACAGACAACAGGTGCTTTACCATGGGTTGATTCCTTTCGTAGTTCCATTTTTTTTCGTTTCGATATAAAATTTGTTTTTCATGAACGTTTTGGGGTCGTTGTTAAGTCTGTTCAACCAAAGGTTGGCGTCGTCATCTTGCTCACTTTCCTTTCCTTCTTGCCCATGTGTTTCTTGGGGTTGAGAGTGGTTTTCGGGAGTTTTTGCAGCTTCGTCGTTTTCCTTGCCATCTACCGATGGTTTGATGTCTTGTGGATTCGTCTCTCCTTGTTCCTCATTTTTCTGATCCCTTTTGTTTTCCCCGTTATTTTGCTGTTCTTCATTGGTGTTAGAGTTGGATGATTGGTCAGAGTTCGAGGAATCTTCTTGTTGATCTTGCCGATCTTCATTGGTGTTAGAGTTGGAGGATTGGTCGGTGTTTGAGGAATTCTTTTGTTGATCTTGCTGATCTTTATTGTTGTTTTGTTCTTGAGGAGGCGTCTTTTGCTCTTCAAGCATCTTTTTGACAAGTTCCAAGTTCTCTTTTGCTCTTGTATGCTCTGGCCACTGTTCTAGTACCTCTTCATAAGCTGTGATGGCTTCGTTCAGCTTGTTTTGTTGAACAAGAGCATTGCCGAGATTATAGGCAGCGCTGCATGACACTTCAGGGCGGCTGGATTGGCGGAAACATTCTTCTGCTTCTGAGAATTTGCCTGCTCTGTAGCTGGCAATCCCCTTGCGATAGGGGTCTTGGAAGGTTTGCTCGGCATTTTCGAAATTTTGTTGCTCAAAAGCTTCTTTGCCAAGCTGTTCTGTATTTTTGAAATAATCGGTGACTTCTGCCTCAAGGGGAGATACAGAAGTGAAGAGAAGGATCAGTCCAGCAAAAAGACACCCTTTCCTAAACCACCATAGAATAATCGGCAAAGCAAGCATAATGACAAGATAGAAATGCTCTTCCCATACCCGGTCTTTGTTTCCCAGAAGCTTTTCAGCCTCTGCTTTTTTTTCCAGATCCTCTAATATGACGGCAACTTCCAGATCTGAATAATGGGCTTCAAGATAACGACCATTGCCGCTGTTAGCGACTTCATTGAATTTTTCTGCTTCCAGTTTAGAAATGACAGGAATGCCCTCTTTTTTGATGACGTTCCCTTGGCGATCTTTCATAGGTGCCCCCTGCTCTGTTCCTACACCCATTGCATGAATGACAATCCCTTTGTCGGCCAGCTTTTTCGCTGTAGCGATGGCGCTGCCATCTTCAAAGCCCCCGTCGCTAATCACTACAATTGATTTGTTCTTGCCTGGCTCGGCTTCGAACATGACAGAAGCCATCTCAAGAGCGGGAGAAAGCTTGCTGCCTTGAATGTGGACGAGATCGGTGTCCAACGATGGCAGTAGATGACGAATGTTTTTTTTGTCGTCAGTGATCGGGGTAATCATATGCGGGTCGGCAGCAAAGGCGATGAGGCCGATTTTAACTCCTTTGGAAAGAGAAAGGATATCTTCGATCTTTTGTTTTGCCCGAACCAGCCGGGAGGGTTTGACATCTGTGGCATTCATCGATTCAGACAAGTCAAGGAGAATGACCAAGCTTTGGTCTTTCGAGAAGGTCTCGATTTCGCGGTAGTTCCATCGAGGTCCAGCGAAGGCCAACACCAAAAATGACCATACTGCTGTCCATAGGATAAGGCGTGGCCAGAGCGAGTTGTTTTTTCTGGTGTTGCCGATCAACAAAAATGGTAGGAGGTGGCTGTCAATAAATTGTGTGAGCTGATGATGTGGAGCCGCTTTCTGACAAAGGACAAAATACAGAGCACAGATCATAGGGATCGCCAGGCCAACACATAGCCACAATGGATGGGTAAAATGGAATTGACTAAGTTCCACAGGGGTGTCTCCTTTTTGATAACAATTCGATTAAAGTCAGCAAGAGCAGGATGGCTAAAGCTAGCCCCAAAGGATAGGCATAAAAAGGTTCTCTGATCAAGAAAATGATCTCGTCGGATTCGCTTTTCTCAAGGGTATTGATTTTCTCATAGATCGACTCCAAAGCGAGCTTATCTGTAGCTCGAAAGTATTGTCCATCGGATATGGCCGCAATCTGTTTCAACAAGTCTTCATCAATGGGTGTTTCTGCAAAGCCAAAGGACCCGTGCTTGGTTGGAAACGGGACAGGCCCATTTTTTCCAATACCGACTGTGTAGATGCGAATGCCATATTGTTTAGCTAGTTTGGCGGCTTCCAGCGGGGGGATTTTGCTGGAATTGTCTGCTCCATCAGTTAAAAGAATAAGGACGCGCGATCCTTCCGGTCTTTCACGCAGGGTTCTCACACTTAATCCAATGGCGTCGCCAATAGCGGTGGCATTTCCAGCCATGCCAGAGACTGTATCGTTCAACATTTTGCTGACCGAACGGGTGTCCAGGGTTAGAGGGACAAGCGTATACGCATTTTCGCCAAAGGTGATCAAGCCGACGCGGTCGCCCTGGCGTCCTCGCACAAAATGCCCCACCACCTCTTTTGTCACGTCGAGACGGCTGATGGCTTTCGTTGAGGTTGAGAAATCGAGCGCTTGCATGGAGCCAGACACATCAACAGCGAGCATGAGGTCATATCCCATGTTTTTGACTTGGTGATATTGGTCGACTTTTTCAGGTCGCATTAAAGCGAGGATGAGCAAGGTCCAAACGAGAGCAAGCAAAAGGAGAAAAAAAGGCTTGGAGGTGGTGTTCGGCTGTTGATAATGGCTAAAAGCCGATTCAAGCCTTTTCAAGGCGGGAAAATAAAGCTCTGGGGTGTTGTTTTCTTCTGTTGCCTTTTTGCACGGGAACAATAACTTGACGAGCAAAGGAAGGAGCAGTAGTAATGCGAACCAAGGAGATTCAAACTGAAACATTTATTTCACCCAATTTTTGGCGGCTTGGATTAGATCTTTGACTTGCTCAACCGCTACGGTTGTGTTTTCTGGAGCATAAGGGAGGGTAATAAGAAAGATTCCTTTTGTTTTCCAGTCGAATTGTTTGGGGTCATGTTTGGCTAGCCACATCAGCCAAGGCTCTCCTATAAGCGAGGCACACTCTTTTCGAGGAAAGCGGCGAAGAGCGATGCGGCGCAGGTACTCAGATAAAACGATAGCTGTCTTCCTGGCGGTTGTGTCAGACAAATTTTTTTGCAGGTGTGCTAATTTCTTTAAAGTGTCGCTTTTCCAACTGCGTGCAAAAGCCAGTCGATAAGCGGCATAGCCTAAGAGCGCAATGCCCAAGGCTGTTGCAAGGGCAATCGTTATCCACCACCCAATAGCCAGGGGCCACCAACTGATCGCATCCAATCCGTCGATATCATGAAGTTGGTCAAGCAGGGGGCTCATCGCATCCTCCTTTTTGCTATTCTTTTCAAGCCTAGAAACAAGTCTCTATGGATTTCAGATTCTGTTGCTAGTTCGATGAGTGGAATTTTGAACTTGTCTGCAATTGCGTATAACCGTTCACGTTCTGCTTTCCAAAAATTTGCATAAGCATCTCGTCCTGAAGCATCCAGTGTGTTGACCGCTATTTTGTCCCCTGCATTTGAGGAAAATAAAAGTGTTCCAACCGGAGGGATGGCTTTATCGGCTGGGTCATTAACAGCAATGAATACGACATCGCAGTTTTTGCGGAGCAAACATAAACCTGATTCTTCTTGGAAGTGGAAATTGAGGTCGATGAAGTCGCTGATGAGGTAGATAAGCGACCCTGGGGTGATGCTTCTATGGAGTTGCTTCAGGGGTTGATGGATGGGGATCCGATGCCTGTGGATTGGTGCTTGTGAAAGCATTCTTAACATGGCGCAGAATGAGTGGCGAGTTCGTTTCGGAGGGAAGTATTGGATCCCGCCTTGGACATCTCCAAAAAGGCAGCCGCTTACGCTGTCATGTTGGGCCAGGCTTTGCCATCCTAGGAGGGCTGCAATGTGCGCTGCTTGGATGGATTTGAACGTTTTTCTGGTGCCGAAGCGCATAGACTCATTCATGTCTACGAAGACGGCCACATGGCGCTCGCGCTCTTCTTTAAAGAGTTTGAGATGGGGCGATCCAGTCCTGGCGGTTACCCTCCAGTCGATATTGCGAATGTCATCACCAGGAACGTATTCGCGCACGGCGTCGAATTCCAGCCCTTGCCCACGAAAAGGGGAATTGTGGTTGCCCTGCCTTGCTGTTTTTACAGAGCGGGTAGGTGAGGATGAGACTTTAGATCTTCTGTCTTTAAGTGCTATAAGATCTTCAAAATCAGGATAGAGCATAGTCACCTCATGGTATGGCAACAACTTCTAACAGCTTGCTGATGATTGCGTTGCGGGAAATGCCGTCCGCTTCAGCCTCAAAAGAAGGGGCGATTCGATGTCTGAGGATTGGAGGGGCGATGTGGTGGATATGCTGCGGGGTGACGTATTCTTCGCCTCTTAGCCAAGCCAAAGCTTTTGCACAGCGGATCATGGCGATGGTCGCGCGTGGAGAGACTCCTGTTGCCAGCCAGCGGGCAAGTTCACGGTCGTATTTGTCTGGATGGCGTGTGGCTGCGGCCAGGGAGACGACGTAGTTTTTCAAATTATCGGCTATAAAAACTTTGGACACTTCGTGGCGTGCGTGCAGAATATCTTCTTTAGTGGTCACTGGCACGGAAGAGGTCTCTTGTTTGTGCTGCCGTTTTTCATCCAATTCGACAATCAGCAACTCTTCTTGGTGGTTGGGGTAATCAACCTCAAGATGCATCATAAAACGGTCGAGCTGGGCTTCAGGCAGATTGTAGGTTCCTTCCTGCTCAATGGGGTTTTGCGTAGCAATCACCATATATAATTCTGGCAGAGGGTGGCTCTTATGACCGACAGTCACCTGTTTTTCTTCCATGGCTTCCAGAAGGGCCGATTGTACTTTTGCCGGAGCCCGGTTGATTTCATCAGCAAGCAAAATATGATTGAAAAGAGGTCCTTGCCTAAAGATAAACTGGCTTTTCTCGTGAATATAAATTTCCGTCCCGATCAAATCCGAAGGCAAGAGGTCAGGGGTGAACTGGATGCGGTGGAAATCGGCTTCGATGCCATCGGCTATGGCTTTGGCGGAACGGGTTTTGGCAAGGCCGGGCATGCCTTCGATTAAAAGATGGCCATCGGCCAGCAGACCAACTAGCATATATTCAATCAAGAGATGCTGCCCAATGATTTTGCTTTGAATCGCTTGCAGAAGCTTGGATAGTTGATGTTGCTGAGTTTTAGTGTTTTCTTTTGTAAGGAAGTTGACTGTAGTGCTCATACTCCGCCTCGAGGTTGTAGGTTTTTTAAGGAGTATTCTACAAATTAGCGGTTTTGTGATGCAAGTGCTAAAAATATTTCGAGCGAAATCAAATGGATGCGTAACTATTGGGCAGAATAAAAAAAATGCGGAAGTTAATCAGATGTTCGTATATAATTCTTAAAAAAGAAAAGGTCTGAAAGAGTGAAGAAGCAAAGATTGAGCAAAGTATTAGCTGCGGCGGGAGTCGCTTCGCGCAGAAAATGCGAAGAAGTGATTTTTAGCGGTGTTGTAAAAGTCAATGGAGAGATTGTCAAGATCCCTCAGACCATGGTCAATCCCCTTGAAGATCTAATCCTTGTCAAAAATGAACCGCTGAAGGGGATGGAAGAAAAGGTTTATTATCTGCTGAATAAACCAACGGGGTTTATCTGTACCAATCGTCGTATGAGCAACTCCAAGCTTGTGATTGACTTATTCCAGGAAGAAGGCTTGCGCCTCTTCACTGTCGGGCGGCTTGATAAAGACACCCAAGGACTTCTGATTGTCACGAACGACGGTCGCTTTGCTAATGAAGTCATCCACCCTTCTTCAAATATTCAGAAGGAATATCTCGTCAAAACTGACCATGAAGTGACACATGACCACTTAGTGGCGATCTCCCATGGCACCCTCGTTGAAGGGGCTTTTGTTAAACCTCTTAAAGTGGAGAAAGTGCGCCGCGGCACTTTGAAAATTGTGATTGCGGAAGGTAAGAAGCGAGAGGTGCGCCACCTCCTTGAAGCTGCAGGACTTAAAGTGAAAGAATTGATGCGGATTCGCTTAGGAGGTCTCAAATTAGGAGACATCCCTGTTGGCTCTTGGCGAGTCATGACCGATAAAGATAAACGTTTGATTTTCGAATGATAAAAAATAAAAAAATCCCATCCAATGACATGGAAACGATGATTCCTCTCCTTATCGGAGTATGGAGGCGTTTTCATAAGCTATCAGGCCCTCCCGATGTTCTGCAGACGCGTGAATTCAGGGAAGTTGTGTCTGCAATTAAAGCCCTCCAGAAAGGGCTAGAAACTGGCGATGAGCTGATTAAACAAGATTACTTTCAAGATCCGGTATTGCTAGGCGCTTACATTCTCTACTTCTGGATCTTGCATTATCAGCAAGGAGTCGCTCTCATTAACGAGCTACCTATCCGTCCACGGAGGGTTTTAGACATTGCCAGCGGCCCAGGTCCATTTTCATTTGCAGCCCTCCATCAAGGAGCGTCTGATGTTGTTGCTGTTGATCGGAATAAAGCAGCCTTGCAGATGGCCGGAGAGATATGCGGACGTTATGGCTACCCTCTATCGACCCGTCATGGAAATGTCCTCAAGTTCCCTTTACCTGTCGAGGGGCAGTTTGATCTTATTGTGGTGGGCTATTGTTTACAAGAGCTCTTCCCAGATACTGCTAAAGAATGGCGGCCAGCCCAACGGCAATGGGTGGATGCGCTGATGAAGCAGTTAACACCAAACGGGATGATCCTCTTTGTCGACAGCTCTCTTGCTCAAGCCAACCATCGCCTCCTCTCGCTGCGAGATCAACTCGTCGCTGAAGGAATTCCTGTTCAGGCTCCTTGTGTGTGGAAGGGGGAATGTCCTGCTTTAAAACAGAAACAGCTTTGTTATGCTCAGCGGGAACTAGATAAGCCTGCGTTAGTGAAGCAGCTGCAGCGTGCTGCTGAGATCAACCTCAGTTCTTTGAAGATGTCGTATCTGATTGTGCGAAATCCTGAATCAGGATGGCCTGTGCTGCCCAATCACCCTCTCTATCGGGTCATCAGCCCGCCTGTCGACTCCTTTGGAGGGAAGCGCTTTCATCTTTGTGGAACCGATGGAAAGAAAGATCTCGGTTCACACCTGCCTGAAACCCCGAAAGATGCCCGGTCGTTCGACTATCTGAAAAGGGGGGAACTCATCTCTATCGATGATGCCTTAGTCAAAGGTTCTCACTTTGATATTGTCCTCGGAACAAAGATCAAAATTGAAGCTGCTCTCAGCAAACCACTTCCAGAACAAGAATAGGCAAGATAAGGACAAACAAGATGGGTAGGATGGGCAAGATAAAGATGATAAAATAGGATAGATTCTTTTCTATCATCTTAATTATCTTTCCTATCCTGTTTTCTCTCTTACAACCACTGACAAAGTCAAATCCTTCGAACCAGAAGAACTGAATTTGCTGTGTAACGATAGATTTAACAGGAACGGGATGTGAAATCAGTGAAATCATGACTGTCAATTATGAAAAAATGATTTAGACTAAAAAATTTAAAGAATGATTGAAATGCGCCGACATAACTGTTAAAATTTTCTTTAATTTTGAGCCAGGGATCATTTGAGAAACAAAATTCCCGCTTTTCCTTGGAGGGAATAATGAATCATTTCACCTT
>JAGVJP010000020.1 GCA_020051075.1 Parachlamydiales bacterium | reverse complement strand
TCGTCGTTATGCAATTATAATTGACGCGAAAGAGACGGAGTGCTCGAATGACTTGACAAATTCACATAGCAGGCTAACTCGCTTTTCGTGCCCGTGCCCGTGCCCGTGCCCCTGCCCGTGCCCGATTGTCCTTTATCGTGCCCGAATTTGTCGTGAACGGTAGCAATATTCCAGAGTTTCTCAGACAATTTCGGACACTCGGGCACGGGCACGGGCACGGGCACGAAAAGCGAGTTAGCCTGCTGCGTATGCCTGCCCATCCTGTCAATTTTACAGGATGGGAAGGATAGGAAGGATGGTTGGAAATGACTTTAGGCTGTGTTACTTTTTGATATGAGAGACGACGTCGCTTGGGTGCTCCAAACGCTTCGCGAAGCCTCCGAGGAACTTTGAAAACGCGAAATTGTGTGCAATAACCTCCTTAGGTCCCTGTCGACGCTTCTTACATTTTCTTTGAATGATGGTGTCTCGCTTCTTCGTCGCTGAGCCATTCACCATGTTGCCACAAATAGTCTAACTGAAAATCAGCGAGTTGGTGATCTAAATCCAAGAGCGTACTGGTCGCCCCTAGATAATGAAAAGAGATCAGAGGAATCCCTTTTTTACCGAGCTCCAACTCAACAGATTGGATATACTCTATTCGGTCGTCCACAAAGATGACTTTAGAGGGCTTCCATCCAATTTCTCTAAGGAATGCAATTAAAACTTCCCCTTTGGGGTAACTTGACGAGGCCAATACACCTTGTTTAAAAACAGGAGGCGATCCTTTGGCTTTGAACTCATGAAATGTCACCGCATCAAGCGAAGGAAACGACCAGTCGAAATTAACTCCCAAAGAATCGAGTTGATTGATTCTCCACTCCACAGCATTTGGAATCAAACCAATTTTCCCTGTTGACATTGCTGTCAGGGCCATTGTTTTAATTTTCTTCTTTTTCAGCGTCTCGATAAGGGATAGAACTTTCTCATCCACGAGGGAACTTTGGCTCTTAATCAAAATTTTGCTGATAAGCCTCTCCCAATCGGAATGATCGCGCCATTTTCTATTGAACTCTTGACGATACTTTTCTCCAGCAGGCCCTAAAACGCAGTCGTTTGAAACAAGCAGGGTATAATCCACATCGAAAACAACAAGAGCCTCTTCATCCAGTTGTAGAATTTCTTGCTCTACAGCCTCCAGATCAACGGTTTCAATAACGACTGCGCTGAGGTGCACAGAAACGAAAACAAATAATGAAAAAAGTATATATAATATTTTATTCATTTTTTCTCCTATGAATGACTTTACATTACTTTGAAAAGGGTCCAAATTTAGGTTGAATCAATTTCACTAAATCTTCGCCTTTCATGATAATCGACTCGGTGAGCAAGCCGCAATTGAAAGCCACTGTGTTAAGCGATTTGATCTTTTCATCGAAGAATGTTTCCAGATTCATTAAATTGCCAAAAGGAGGCACGCCTCCAATCTCGAGGCCGAAGCGCTCACGGATGACGGCTGGATCTTCGAATTCGCATTTTTCACCGACAAGATCTGCCACAACTTTCATGTCGAGTTTCTGATGAGACTGGAGGTTGAACTGGTAATTTTTCTTGCTGTTTTTCCCTTTTAAAATCAGGGCTTTGATCCCTTCTTCGAGCAAGGTCCCTCGCACTCTTGCAGAATCTTCAGAAGTGGGAGTTGCCTCATGGATGAGATGATTGAATTCTAGCTCATGATGGCGCACTAACCGGACGATTTCATTTCGGATGTTTTCGCTTCCGAAAAAGATTTTGGCTTTTATCCGATTGCCTGCAATCCGTTTTGTGTCGGATGGAAACAGGGAAGTTTGACGAATATTCTTTAATTTAAGGATGGTCATCGTCAACCTCTCCAAGCCTATGCCAAAGCCTCCATGGGGAGGCATCCCATATCTGAATATGCTGAGATAATCATCGAAGTTCGAGGGGTCCATTCCTTTTAAGAGGATCCCTTCCACCATCGATTCAAACGTATGGCGCCGCTGTCCTCCTGAAGTAATTTCAGTCCCCGCACAAAGGAGGTCGAACGTATTAGTCAACTGAGGATCTTCCTCTTTTGGGAAAGAGTAGAAGGGACGTTTGCTCGTCATCCAGTCGGTGATGAAGATCAGGTCTGTCCCGAAAGTCTCATGGGCATAGGCACAGAGCTCCCTTTCAGCTGCCGGACTCAAATCGGTTTCTTGTCGTTCATCAATTCCGGTGCGCTTGTAGTAGAGCTCCTGAGCCTCAGCAAAGGTTAACCGAGGAAAGGGAACATCTTCTGGAGCATCGATGATCTGATGATTAAGAGCAGCGATCTCAGGAGCGCAGTGAGCGTGTAGATGTTTGACAATGAATTTAATGCACCTTTCTTCGACATCGAGAATCTCATGCCAATGGTCGAAGAAACCCATCTCAAATTCGAGCTGCTTGCCTTCAGCGAGATGGCGAGGGGTATGAGAAGGTTCGGCGCGAAAAAAAGGCATCAATGCAAAGACTCTTTCATTCACTCCAACCATCATTTGTTTATAGAGCTGGCTGCTTTGGGCTAACGTCGCTGAATATCCAAAATAATCCACATTGAAAAACTCTGCGCCTCCTTCTGAAGAGGCTCCGATGATGTTGGGGGCAAAATACTCGACAGCATGGACTTGATCGTGCATAAACAGCCGATAGGCATGCACAATCTCTGCCTGGATCTTGAAGACGGCTTGAAGTTTGATATTTCTCAGAGCGATGGAACGATGATCCAAAATAAATTCTAAATCAGATGGGATTTCGGGCTTATAGTATTCGATAGGAATCACCTCTTCGATAGGGACTTCAACCGTGATCTTCGGATCGATCACTTCGATGCCAAGCCCTGCTTGAGAAGATTTAACCGCCATCCCTTCAACCCGTAATATCGAGCCTGGCTGTAAATGGGCGACTTTATGAAATTCGCTTTTATCTTGGATCACAATTTGAGACAGCCCTTTAAAATCTCTCAAAATTAAGAAATTCACTTTTCCAAGAGAGCGCAGCGTGTTCAACCACCCTCGCAAGCAGACAGGCTGTCCAATATGGTGGGGAAGTTCGGAAGAAAGTACTCGTTTCATATGATTGTCCATGAAATATATTTTTTAGAGGCAGGGATAATCCCATCAAGGAATAGATTATACCATAAAATATAGAAATTAACAATCCTCTATTCTTACCCTCAACAACTCTCATAAACAAGATGTACAGGATAGGCAAAATTGCAACTTCCCAGCATAAATAAACAGGATAAGCAGGATCGCTTCGCGGCAAGATAGACAGGATAGGATAGATAGTGAGGATAGGATGAGATAGTTTTTTTATTTTTTGTGTTTTGTTTATCTGAACTTTCCTATTATCTTGCTTATCCTGCCGCTTGCGATCCTGCTTATCCTGTTTTTGCTATGATTTGAGAAAGCTCTTGTAACAGCAGCGTAGAGTGAGTTATCCTTGTCTTTTTTAGCCTTTGTGGAGTATGCTGCAAAAAAATTAAGTTGGTCCCCCCTGATATGTCGAATGATTATGATGTCATTGTTGTAGGCGCAGGCCCAGCGGGTTCTATCTGCGCCCGTTCTCTTGGCATTGCTGGCGTACAAGTCTTGTTGATTGATAAAGCTCAATTTCCCCGAGATAAAGCGTGCGGAGATTTTATTTCAGCACGCCTCTGCGATCAAATGCGGCGGCTCGGATTATATGATGCCGTTAAAAAGGTCCCTCACTGCCTCATTGAAGATCTTCTTTTTTCCCATCCTAAAGTTGGCAGTTTTTATGTCAAAGAATCTCTTAATCGAGAAAGTTCGACAGGCTTTGTGTGCAGACGAAAACATCTGGATGCTGTTCTTTTTGAAGAAGCGGAAAAGTGTGTCGATGTTTTGGCTGGCGTCAAAGTCAAAGGCCTTGTAATGGAAAACGGACAAGTTATAGGGGTGCAGACCGAAGACAGAACGATTCGAACAAAAGTTGTCGTTGGAGCCGATGGTGCCAATGGTGTCACTGCTAAGGCGCTGGGCGTTGAAACTTTCGACGAAAACCATCATGCTGTCGCTGTGCGCTCATATTACTCCAATATTAAAGGCTTGACATCCAGTGTGGAGTTGCACTTCCTCGATCAGGTCCAACCTGGGTATTTCTGGATTTTTCCCGTTGATCTCGCGGCAGGAGAAGCGAATGTGGGGTTGGGGATCTTAAGTCGAGACGTCCGTTATCGCGACCTAAAGATGAAACAGCTCCTGAGTGATCTTGTCAAAGAACACCCTCAATTTCGTGAGCGGTTTGCAGAAGCACACTGCTCAGAACCTATTAAAGGATGGTCTCTCCCTTTTGGATCGAAAAGACGTTCATTGGCATTTAATGGTGCGGTCCTGATTGGAGATGCTGCCGGCCTCATCGACCCGATGTCAGGCGAAGGGATAGAAAATGCTTTTCGCAGTGCTGAATGTGCTTCATTGAAGATTCAGAAGGCTCTCATTGCAAACGATTTTTCCCAGTCATCCTTAGCGGAATACGAAAAAGCTGTGGAGGCGATGCTTCGCCCCGAATTAAGAAAGGGGTATTTAATCCAAAAGGTTTCACGGAGCCCCTTCTGTTTGAAACTCATCTTCTCATTATTGAAACATTCTCGGACTGGACGAAGGGTGATTGCTAATAAGTTTTTTTAAGAGGCTGGCAGATAGGCAATTTGCGCTCCAGAGCGGCTAGACCGATTAATCGCGGGATTGATGTTGAGCTGCCTCCCCATTTGCTCTCCTAGGGCTGATGACCTCTGACAGTAGCTCCCGCTGCTCTTGCTAGAAGACAAACGTCGATAAACCATCGCTTTTGCATCGACCAGCTTCTTTTCGATGACCATCAACGTATTTGTGACTTCGCTCTGATACTCTTTTTTTAAGGCTTGGATTTTATTGCAATATCCTTTTGCTATGCCAATGAAGAAGGAATTTTTTGCAATCGTCCCTTTCAAATGAGCATATTGCCGCGCTTGGTTCCATAGCCTATCAAGTTCGCCTTCTAACACCGTTGCGACGTATTCAGCGATTGCAATATTGACCGCATCCCCCAATATTTCGAGATAGATGAACTCTCCTGCACGGTTATAGACTGTACTGATAAAGAAGGTCTCCAAAATTTTTGCAATGGACCGCATCTTTGCATTTTCTTTTTTCTGCTTCATGATGCGTTTGAGAACGATTTTTTCGTCGTCTTCACCGCCAATATATTTAGATTCGATATTGTGCTTTAAGAGAAGCTGCTGCGATTTGATCATCGCTTGCTCAGCTTCATTCTTGTTGCTGCTGGTTGAAAGAGCCATGAGCTTTTGAACTTTTCTAAGAATGCTGCTTTCTTCAATGTCGGAAACTTCGCTTTCGCTTTCTAAGCAGGAAGCGGCCTTAGAAATCTCTTCACCCCATCCCATTATATGACAAAATGCCCTGAATTCAGCGCCATGGGGTTGAATCGAATCTCCAAAGCTGATAAAGGTCATGTAATGCGCCAATTCATGCCTGATCACATCATGCAGCTGTTCTCGACTCGAACGCATCAGACATTCGTGAAAACCGAGCTCATAAAAATTTGAATCGAAGTATCCCAATAGGCTTTTATTGTTGAAAATCACCACTTTGATAGGATATGACGCTTCTTGCTGACGATCATAGAAACGATCGCCTGAAACTTTTAAACAAATCTCTTTAAATAAAATTTCTTTTATCGTGCATTTGATTTCATGAACAAATTGAATAATTTTTTTTGAATAAATAATCATTTAACTGCAATTTCCTCAGATATAAAAAAAAGGGGATGTGAATAGTTATTAAAAATCTTGAAATTTATGAAAACATGCTCTATTTAATGGCTTTGTTGCATAAATCACCACTGAGGCAGTGAGATCGGTGAGGAATAGTGGCTCAGTGGTGCCTTATGCAACAAGGCACATTACAATACCTAATCGAGTGATAAATGAACACCAATTTAGAAGAAATCACACATCACGCCTATCTTGTCCTCTGTGTATTTCTCATCGGATATTTAGCCATCATCATCGAACAGGTCATTAAGCTCAATAAAGCGGCCACAGGATTGTTGACTAGAATGGATGTCGGTCGAGAAAGTCTTTACAAAAGTCTGTCTGAAAAAGGAAAACCAAGATTCTCAACCATTGTTCACGCTCTTAAAGCATGCGGATTGGGGATTGGAATCCATCCAGTCAATCCGTAGCGTAACAATCTCTCAGCATATCCTTGCGCGATATATTCTTAGAGCTTCTTCAGCACCAGCGATTAAAGGCAGCCTCTCAAGATCTTCTGAAGAGGCCCATTTGTAACTTTGATGTTCATTAGATAAATGAATCTCCGGCTGATGCTCTAACTTGACCTTAAAATAATGATAAACATAGTCGAGATCAGACTTACGGATATAAAGTGAACCCAGGAATTGAATATGAGAGGGGTTTTCAAAATAAATCCCTGTTTCTTCAAACAGCTCTCTCCTTGCACCCTCTTCAGGTGCTTCATTTTTCTCGAGTTTTCCTGCGGGCACACTCCAAACTTCTGATTTTTCCAACGTAGACTGCAGCAAAAGCAGTTTGCTATCTAGCTCAAGATAACAAGCCGCTACTTCAACCTGAGGGTTAAACCCCTCTGGCTCTTTTTCATGCACTTCGATATCTGAAACTATCTTCTTCATAGATTGCCCCTTTAGTTTTAAAACAGACAATTAAAATAAATCACAGACAATATTATTCGAAACAATTGTATCATAGAACATATTTAATACACAATTACTGACGGAAGAAATAAGTTCAACTATTCTTAAACATTCTTTTCACTTGATATACTGAGGAAACTGTTTCTTCACAATAGCTACAGCCTCTTCTTGAGAAATCTCCGTACCCAACTGCTGCTCTTGGAGCCATCTTAAGATTTCGGCTATCCACTGTCCCGAATCGTGGCGATTGAATGCTTCCATCAACTGGAATCCGTTCAAAAGCGGTTTTTCGATAGGCGTAGGCTGTTTTTCCATTTCTTGTTCGATCCTGGCAACCTTCTCGCGCAAAAGATTCAAGTTGACCAGGTATGCTCTCTCCTCCTGGCCGATCTTCATGCTCTTCGCCATCGCGTCGGCTTCAGCCTGGTTGAGAAGATCAACCCACTGAACACCTTCTTCAGCAAGATCCCGCAAGAGCTTGCGAATCCCTTTTGAGCTTCCTCCCTTGACGAGATCATGCGGGCGCATGTGATGTTGAACGAGTCTTTTGACTGGCGCGATATAACGGTCCAATTTAAGATATTTTAATAACAGTTCAGTCAATGCAGCGCTATGGTCTTCATGTCCATGGTAGCTGGTAGAACCGAATTCATTCCGCCCTTGGATCGGTTGGTACATCTTCCCTAAGTCATGGCATATGGCAGTCAACCGCAAAACCAGCTTTTTTTCCGGTGGAGCGTCACAATGCAGCGAAAGCGAATTTTTCAACACTTGAAGGGTGTGCTGCTCTAATGTCAGCTCATGATAGACACTATTTTGATCCATGGACCAGGGAGACATGAGCCCTTCATACACTGATCCTTTGATTGCCGCTTGCATCCATTGCAACATAATCCCAGAATCCAGCAAGAGCTTCACCCCATAATCTGGGAATGCAGCTCCAACAATCAGAGCAAATTCATCACCCAACTCCTCCTGGGGAATGTTGGCGAGGAGCTGAAGGGAGGCGGGTTCCTGCATAGCCTTCCATGCGATTGAATCAATCTCACATCCAAGGATAGCTGCAAAGCGGATAACGCGAAGAATGCGAATGGGTGCTTCTTTAAAGCGGATTTTCGGATCTTCGGAAATTTGCAGAGAGGGCTCAGTAAAATCTGAAAAGCCCCTTCCAAAGCAATCTGCAAATTGTGTCAGTTCTTGAGAACTGAATATGTGCCTCTCAGGGGTCCTCTTCCAGTCAATGATATCGGCTTCAATTGTAATGGTGCAGAACTCTTCGTCCTGTTCATGAAAATTCTGTAGAATGAGCTGAAGCTCTACCACATTTTTTTTGATTTCAAGATGAAAGATCGTAAAGCTATCGTGCGTCTTTGCTAACCTCCCTGTGAAGAGGTTTTCGTTATAAAGGATTTTTTTTACACCGCGGAAACAAAGCTTTCCTCTTATAGCAGGGAATGAACCAGACTTAGAAATTGGAATATCCTCTTCAAGAGCTTCTTCAGAGATTTCGGCGCTTTCCATAAATAATTCCAAATTCCCATCCTCATGAACAATAGAAAATAGGTCGCCATCATGAAAGTAAGAGGTCAACGGCTTTGATGTTACCATCTCTTGTAAGGATTCTTTTTGATTCATTTATTTCTCCTTTTGAGAAGCTGAAGTTGCCCTAAAGGAATATTATAGAAACAAGAAAGCAAAAGAAACAAGTCTAAAGGGGCCATCTTGAGGGAATTGCAAAAAAGCCATGGACAATGGACGGATATGGACTATATGGACAAAATGGACAAAATGGACGGATAATTGGTTAATCACAAGACATGTCCATGTCTGTCCATACTTGTCCATATCCGTCCATTTCTGTCCATTGTGAGCTTCGCAATGAGCTGTCTTCATCTCTTTGGGCTTCTCGTCGCTTCTTTAACTTGAAAATGAAATATGGATTATCGACATTACCGCCGATCAATATGGAGGTCCTTCAGTGTATATTGGACCGTTACAAACACCCTGGGCACATAATCCTCAATATACATAAACTAATTTTTATCCACTCACAGGGTTTTACCAACAGTGTGCGTTGAAAAAACGGAAAAAGACTTCATACGCGTTAAGCTAACATAAATGTAACAACATCAAATGATTATGCCGCCCTTACAGGGCTCATAAATAGGTGAACTGTCCCAGGCCGTCAGTCCTTACCATTACCCATTTTTTCAGCGCGAAGCGTTTGGAGTGCGAAAGTCCTCTTTCGCTTTATTCTAGATCAATTTTGGGGACATTCGTGTCTTTTGAATTTCTCTATCGCTTCGCGCAGCGCTCAGTATCTCCTACTTTCCCTCAAACTTACCTACATCTCGTGCTATCGCCTAAAACTAACTATAATCTATCCACAAGCTCTTATCAATACTGTTCGTCGATAAAGCGGAAGAGGACTTCCGCACTCCAAACGCTTCGCGCTGAAAAAAATGGGTAATGGTAAGGCCTGACGACCTGGGAACAGTTCACACCTGTTTATGAGCCCTGAAAGGGCGGCACATCATTATGGATAAGTAGGATACAAGTTCTCGCCAAAAGTTAGCCACACGCGCCAAAAGGCCGTCAAGCCTGGAACTACAGCCCCTCCATCGTGCCCTGTAAGGGCGACATAAGGGGGATGCATCCCCAGAACTAATTCTAAACAGATAGGTTTTTCCTTATTATCTGAATTTATGCATGTTATGTTAGCTTAACGCGTATGAAGAAAACTTCCGCTTTTTCGAGGATTTATTAATATTTAAAATAAAAAACAGCTGATTGTCCAGATTGAGGATCCTTCTCTTTATTCCGAAAGTAGTCAGTACCAAATTTCCCAAAAACTCCATTGCTAGTGAGCTCAACATATCTTTTCGACCGATGTGGATTTGAACCTATCACCGCAGTGCTGCCGTTGTAGATAAAAAGTTGATCTTCGGCGACTTCTGAGAATGTTTCAGCAAAAATCACTGATCTTGTCACTCCATTAATAACGACGTCGACATCTGCATGCCTGTTTCTTACTTCATCTAAAATGGTGCTTTCTAGAGTTGTTTTGATATTTCCATATACATCTATCCAGATGAGAGCCTGAATTTCTTTTGGACGCCCGTCTGAATCTCTGATGAGTACAGAGTCATCTCCAAATAACTTGATTTCTTCAACGGTATTGTTAAAGAGAGGTTGTTGGGTAATTAAGGCATAGGCTATTTCATTATTCTGTTCATTCCGAATCACTTCTACAACTTGCTGAGAGAGACTGAAAACTGCACAATCATCTTTTGAGTAATTCTTGAAGAACGATGTTCCTAATCCATTGTTAGGTCCTATAAAAATATTTCCAGTCTTAAAGTTCACTATGGCTATGCAGCTGGCAAACACAGGACTATTCGCGATGAAAATTTTCTTAGAAGATGTAAGCGCAAGTGGTTTTTCCTTCGCGTACAAAGACGATTGTACAACTCCCAGTAAATAAGCTCTCTCAAAGAGGGCTCCTGATGACAGGTTATCGTTTTCCCCTTCTTCTAACACGAATCGTTCATTATTGAGGGTGGCAAATTCGATAGGTTTGGAGCCATGCTGGATAGCGTTAAGAGGAAGTTCAGTGGGTGATAGTCTATTTTTAAGTGCTTGCGTGGAATAAGGTGTACCTATCTCTTCTAAAGCAACCTCTCCCGCTGCAAGGCGGAATGCTGCTTCTGAAAAAATATCGCGACCATGAAACGTTCCGCCAGCCTTTACATCGATACCGGACAAGGTATTTAATCGTTCTGTATCAATTTCCCAAATCCCAGCAAGGGATCCGTTTGGACAAGCCCAAGTCAGGGTTCCATTATCAGGGCCAATAAATAAGACACCATCTTTTCTTAAGACTAGTGCGCGAGGTTGGGGGTTGTGCCCTTCATCGCCGTTGCCCACACCAGGATCGATGACGTGAACGACAATGGTTTGTATCCGAATGCTTTGAAATGTAAAACTTTCCCATGGACGAATTTGATAGGGAAACGTTTTTGCTAAGTTAAGGGCTGCTTGAAAAGGAGATAAGGGAGGTGCTGAGTCATTGATATAAAGAGTTTGCTGAAGAGTTGCTTTCCAGCCTGCGCTGGCAATTTCACCGCTAGTTTGTAGATCGATTAGAGGTTTTCCTTCATTCTTTCCTCCTCCAAAATCGGTGTAAATGAAAATTTTTGGGCGTTGTTGATTAATTTTCTTGATCGTTTGTTGCGCAGCAAGGTTTTGGTTATATAAATGGGTCGTCTCTAAAGCAAAAGAGCGCACGTCGTTGATCGTAGAATGAATAGGATTTTCTAAAGCAATCGCATCAGTTAACGAACAAGTGAACAAATTTAAAAAAAGGCAAATAAATAAAAAGCAATTTGTTTTCATGATATCCTCGAAAGTTTCAATTTTTAGGCGAGTTTAAGCAATCAATCGAATCATCGATTAAAAAGCTGATCGCATCGGAAAATTAATTAAAACGAATCATCTCTCGTGATTATCGTTTAAAAATTTTCAGTAGTAGAAAAATAGAATTTAGACAAAAGGAATGAATAGCCCGCAGCGGGGCATCAACATGAAAAGAGAATAAAGCTGAGATGTATTTGAAAAATGTCTCATCTTAAAAGAAAGCATCCTAATTAATAATTAAACAAATTATAACGTGCTCTCAAATAAAGTTCAAGCTAAAATTTGGCAGAGCATTCCTCCCCTCTCGAAATCACAAAAAATCAAATGTTCGATTCCAATCCACTAAAACATAACTCTCTCTCCAGAGCTTTTTGCAAAAGATTATTTTGTTGATCCGATTACCACAATGTAGTACTATTAAGGCTTACGCATGAAAAGAATCGTCATCCAATCACACGGGTTTTCACGAGCTAACTGCTTGCGGGAAGTTGCTTACAGAAGACTTCGAAGAATTTGAAAGAGACTTAATAAACGCCCCCCAGCAAGGTGATGTTATCCCTGGTTTAGGTGGATTAAGAAAAACACGTCTCAAGTCTTCGACAAAAGGAAAGAGGGGTGGGTTTCGTATAGATTACTTGGATATTCCAAAAGTATCAATCATTCATCTGATTGTCATATATTCGAAAAATATTAAGGAAGATTTATCAAATGATGAGAAAAAATTTCTCATCAGATTAGTAAAAAGGCTTAAGGAAGAGGCTAAATAACATGGGTAAAATGTTTGAATTATTAAAACAAGGTCTTGAAGAAGCTATAGAATATCACCGTGGAAACATACAACTTCGTACAAAAGAGGTTTATATTCCAGATGCACCTAAAACATATAGCGCAAAAGAGATCAAAAAACTGAGAGAGAGATTAAACTTCTCGCAGAAAAATTTCGCGTCTTGGTTAAATGTTAGCCTGAATACCGTTCAATCCTGGGAACAAGGTGTGCGCACACCTAATCACGCAGCTTTGAGGCTTCTTGAAATTTTTGATAAAGGATTTCCTGCTATCGAACAAATATGCAAAGTTGAACATAAGGTTGAAAAGTCCAAGAAAAAAGTCCCCTCTTTTAATTCTGTTGAAAAAGGTTCTAAAGTAGCTATCGCTGCTAAAACAAGACATTGAATAAGATTATTTTTACTATCGGCCATTCCACCCACTCTCAAGAATATTTCCTTGATCTTCTCAAGATGCATGATATCACTGCGCTTTGTGATGTCCGTTCTACCCCTTACAGTCGCTTGAACCCACAATTCAATCGTGAGATTCTAAAAGCTTATCTGCGTCCCTTTGGAATCGCTTATGTTTTTCTTGGCGCTGAACTCGGGGCACGAAGTGATGATCCATGCTGCTATAACAAGGGAAAGATTCAATATGAGCAGCTTGCAAAAACCAGTCTTTTTCAGAAAGGTCTCGAACGAGTGTTGAAAGGAACGGAAAAATACCGGCTTGCATTAATGTGCGCGGAAAAAGATCCTCTGAACTGTCATCGCACTATTTTGGTCGCAAGACATCTAGAATGTGCTGGCATGACAATTCAGCATATTAATTCAGAAGGCAAACTTGAAAGTCATCCAACTGCGATGAGGCGTCTCACTCGTCAACTTAACCTTTCTGAAAACGACATTTTTCGTTCTGAAAATGAAATATTAGCGGATGCTTATCGAATCCAAGGAGAACGGATAGCTTACATCCTTAAAAAGGACTGAAGGAATGACTTTATTTGCCTTAGAGAAATCCTGTTCCATGGTTATCCAGTTTGGAACGGCTATCGTGACCATCCCAGCTTGAGAGGCGGCCTCAATCCCCGCTTCGGTATCCTCGAACACTAAACAACGCTCAGGGAAAATATTAAACCGTTTTGATGCTTCAAGATAAATATAAGGTTTAGGCTTGTTTTGCCCTTCCAAGTCCTTATAGTCATGTAAATCATCTGATCCTGAAATGATTAAATCAAACGCTTGTTCTAATCCGATTTCCTTTAAATTAAAGAGAATTTCTTTTGTAGAGGCAGATGATGCTAATCCTAGCTTTATTCCCAAAACAGTCTTGTTTTGTGATAAGTAACGTGCAAATTCAACCATTTCCTTAATAGGCGTGACTCCATGCTCCTGTAATTTTCGATATTCTTCACGCCGCAGATGAACGACTTCCTCTGGAATCACAATGCCTTTCCTGTCTTGCAACTTCTCTATAATTTTTTTTGAGGTATGTCCAGCTACAGCTTTGTATTCTTCAATGGAGAGATCAATGTTGAGGCAAGCTAAGGCTTTTTGCCATCCAAGAAATTTTAAATATTCGGTATCTGCCAACACCCCATCGCAATCGAAAATGACTGCTTCCATCTCTTTTCCGTTATATTCTAAATATTTCCCAACGTGAATGTCATCGACAATTGCAAGTTTCATCATCTGATCTATCTATTTATAATCCCAGATTATTTAATGTGATTTTTAAAACAAATCCTAATTTATAAGATCACTAATTAAAAAACCAGGGAAATTGCATAGAATTTTTTCCTCAAAAGTTTTGGCGCGCTGAGCCATAACTTTTGAGGTTCCAAATGGCCAAAGATTGCATTAGAAATAAGGTAACTATTCCATGGGTCCAGGCCTTCCAAAATAGGTTTGAACGGATGAGCTGCGAAGAAATCGGCGAAATTAATAGTTTTTATTCTATTAATGAGCCGATTTCTGAAGCAGATCGCCGTTCAAACCCATTTGGGAAGTGCCTACACCCACGTGAATAGTTACGAAATAAGTGTACATGGTAGCGGAGTTGTTTATTTTTCTCATCTGGCTGTGGAAAATATCTTACGTCCAGCCTCTTTCAATGCATCCATCACAAGACAATAAGGGCCAGGACCATAACTAATCCGAGCCACCCCCAATGCTGCAAGCTGTTTAATTGAAGGCATATCAGGTAAAATCATTACATTAACGGGTATAGGGGAAAGTTTACACAATTGTTCAATGTAACTAACGTTCCTTAATCCAGGCACAAAAAATCCATTTGCTCCGGATGCTGCATATGCGTGAGCGCGGCGTATAGCCTCCTCTAAATGGCTATCATTATGATTATCAGAACCAGTTTTAAAAAAAACATCAGTTCTCGCATTGATAAAGATAGGAATCTGAGTCTGCTCTGAAACCTGTTGGATTGCTTCAATACGTTTACATTGGTCTTCAATCGAATATAAATTTTCACTACCGATAATCTGATCTTCAAAATTTATTCCAACAGCACCAGTTTCGATGACTTTTGTGATTGTCTCTTTTACTTCAGCGGGAGTTTGTCCGTACCCACCCTCAATATCAATCGTGACAGGGAGATTTACTTTTGCAATCATTCGCTTAAGATTTGCGAGCACCAAATCCAGCGAAAGTTTTTCACCATCCTCATACCCATGTGCAGCAGCCACAGACCAGCTTCCTGTTGCAATTACTTTCGCTCCGACTTCTTGTAAGGCATGCGCACTCCCCGCATCCCAAATATTAAATAGGATAAGCGGATCTTCCTTGATATGGAGTTTTTTTAATAAAAGCGCGCGTTCTTTTTGATTCATACTGTTTTCCTCTCGTGATTGATTAACCATTCTTTACGTGTTAGGCCGCCACCATAACCACCAAGCTCCCCATTTGTATTGATGACCCGATGACACGGAATGAGAATAGCGAACTGATTTGCGCCATTTGCTTGAGCAACGGCACGAAAAGCTGTCGGTCTTCCAATCGCTTTAGCTATCTCAGAATAAGAACGTGTTTCACCGGGTGGAATTTTTACTAATTCAGCCCAGACATGCTTCTGAAAAGGCGATCCTAATAAACATAGTGTTGTTTTGAATTCTCTCAACTGACCTTTAAAATAAAGATTTAATTCTCTTTCAATGGAGTGTATCGGTTTTGTATGACCGGGAATGATCGCTGATTTAGTTTTCCGTCGTAGACGTTCAATTTCACGCTCCAAACCACGACGATCGACAAATTCTAACAAATAAAGCGCTTTTTCATCCCCTATTGCTAACATCGGACCTAACGGAGTGTCCAGCCACGCAGCTTTTAGAATATGACTTCTTCCCAATTTGGTCGGAGCTGCCCCCATAATACGTGAGAAGGCGTCTCTGAAACCACTGCTTGATTCATATCCTGTTGAAAGCTGCGCTTCAATCACTGCTTCACCCTCTCTGATTTGTTTTATTGCCAATCCCATCCGACGCGCTCGAGCATATTGAACGAAAGTCATTCCAAATCGTTTCTTGAATTGACGGCGCGCGGTTGAGGCATCAACTGCTAATTCTTCGAAGTCTTTATCTTTCCATCGTTTTTCAGGTTTTTCTTCAACTGCTTCGACTAGCTTCTGAATGAGATTTGAGACATGGTTAGGATAAGAAAGGGGCCTACAACGCTTACATGGACGAAATGAAGCCAATAATGCTTGCTGAGCGGTTTCGAAAAATTCACAATTTTCCAGTTTTGGCTTCCTCGCAGGGCATGTGGGACGACAAAATACACCTGTAGTTTTGACTCCAACAAAAAAAACACCTTCATATTCGGTTTTTTTAGCCAGAAGTGCTTCGTAATATTCTTTTTTATTTTCAGCGGTAATCATCCCTCTCTCCGTTAGGTTAAACTCAGCAAATCTCTGTTTTGTGCCTATTATAAGGAATTCACAAAAAGCCGCCGCCGAAATTCAGGCGTTGATTTTTTTCAGCCTCCAACGAAACAAATTCAAACGAACGTCTGATCCAGAATTATCCCTACCTTGTTTTAACGCAAAGAAACAAAGAAGACCTCATTGATTATTATATCTTGTTAAGAAAAAAAATTTTCTATTTCTTCCCTATTATGCGCAAGGGATTTGGGGAAAATGAAAAGTTTCGGCAAGCCTAAAAGAAATTATCGTGCATGTGCCTTTTTCCTCCCTCTACGTGATCTCTGTGAGCTCATTGGTTAAACATTTATCGGCTTTTTAGTCTGCACTAACCCTAACGAAAGCTTATTTAATGATTTTTCATGATTTTTCATAATTTTGATTGAATATTAAATTGTGTGGATGGTATTTATGACAAAATCAGTTGATCCTATAACGGCATTAAAAAGGTAAACCTCATTACATGGAAATTCTTCTTGATTTTTTTGGCAAAATATTCAAGAATATAAATAAAGGATAATGCTGATATGGCTAAACCCCTAGACGAACGAAAATACGAAGCTTATTTGAGATTGGTTGGCTGGAAATTAGAGAAGGGCGGGATTGATTATAACCTTCTTGACGAAAGGGGAAATTATCTTTGCTCCATCAAAATAAATCATAGCAAGGGTAAAAAACGAGAGGTTTCATCCACAAGTATTCGTAAAACTGAGAAAGAATTTAACGAGAGAGGTTTATCATGGCCACCACAAAAGAAATCAAAGAGCAGTTAGAAATTGCTCTAAAAGAAATCGGTAAAATCAAACCTTGGTTTGATCCTGATGTTGATGAATGGGTTTTTAGTCATTCCATTTATCCGGTTGAATATGGTGGTGATTCACCTGAAGAAGTCGTTGAAAACTATCCAAAGTATTTGCGTGAGTTCATCAATCAAAGGCTAAAAGGTAATCTCAATCCTTTAACTGAAAAAAAGACAAAAGGACATGGCGGTTTGCGTGAAGGAGCTGGAAGGCCTAAAGGTTCTGTAAAAGAAGAAAAAGAGCGCATTAGCTTACCAAAAGATCTTGCTTATTGGTTTAAAAATGACCCGCAAGCGATTCCTATAGCTCGAGAAACAATGAATCAACAACGGCCTGTTTCATAAATTAAGACTCCGAAGAGACAGAATACAATCCGTCTAATTGCGAGATGGATAAGTCTACTCTGAACATCGATCTCGATCAGATTGCTTGTTAGAGTTTTTTTTAAGTTTGTGTTCTCCTTCAAAGAACCTGGAATTATGATAGTGAGATGCTCTGGCCTCGTCATGGCGAATTGTATACCTCTAAAACAAGATTAATGACTAAACTTTATTTTAAAAAATTTCTTCATTGACCCTCACGCATACGTCATTCCTTATAATGGAGCCATCCTTTAAAATCAAAGGGATATTGAAGGAGAACATCGATGGCTTACACAGTAAAAAAATTGAGCGAAATCTCAGGCGTGACGGTCCGCACACTTCATTTCTATGAAGAATCCGGACTGTTGAAGCCGGCTTATTATGGCTCCAATGGATACCGTTACTACGAAGAAAAAGAACTCTTGCAGCTACAGCAGATCCTATTCTTTAAGGAACTCGGCTTTACATTGAAGCAAATCCGCAAAGTGCTCGGAAAAAGTGATTTCGATCAAATTGCAGCTCTTCATTCTCACAGACAGGCTTTAAACAGCGAATGGGAAAAGATTGGCTGCCTGCTTAAAACCGTCGATAAGACAATCGAACATCTAAAAGGAAAGAAAAAAATGAAAGACAGAGAATTTTTTGATGGGTTCAGCTTGGTGAAGAAAGCAAGCGAAGGAGAGTCCTATTTTGCTGCAGAAGAAACAGTTCTACAAAACTTGAAAATACAGCCCTCTGAAGAAATGGAGGAGTCGGAAAGGCTTGAGGTTGCAAAAATAGCCAATAAAATCTATGCCAAAATCGGCGACTGCCTTGAAAAGGGAATGGACCCTTCCTCAAAGGAAGTTCAAAGATTAATCAAGGAACATTGCGATTTTGCAGGCAGATTCCACCAAATGTCAAAACATGTTTATCAAGCTTTAGCCAAGCTTTACTGCGAGCATCCGGAATATAGAAAGCAACTTGATCCCATCCACCCGGATTTAGCCGTCTTTATCGCTGAAGCTATGACAATATTCGCAGATAACAATCTTCCTTAAACCCAAGCCGGCTTTTCGATAAGGAAAGCCGGCTAAATTTTCTGCTGTAAATCAAGAAAATATGCTATTTATCGAAAATTACACATTTGTGTATAATGAGTATTGAATGTCATTATATGCAAGGAGTGTCTTTATGGAAGCGAAGAAGAAAGCAATAAAACATCGGGTAAAGAAGGCTTCTATGCCTCGTCTACAAACAAAGAAGATTTCTAAACCTCAGAAAACCCATGAAGAAAAGGTTCGATTGACCATACATTGTACATCGGATCAGAGAAAATATATGAAGATGTATGCTGCTCACGAAGATATGTCAATGAATGATTTTATTCTAGAGTGTGTGTTGTCAAAAATTGCTGGGTGTCAACACCCACATATACCGAATGCAGAAACTGCAGCTGCTTTAAATGCCACCGAAAGAGGTGAGGGATTAATTCACTTCGACTCAGTTGAAGATTTCCTTAAATCGCTGCGGTCTTAGATTAATGCTGCAACCAATTGTAACTACACAATTCGAAAGAGATCGAAAAAAGGCAAAGAAGCAGCATAAAGATTTTGATGCCCTCGAAGAGATAATGAAAAAATTGATCTCAGACCAACCGCTTGACCCAAGACATAAAGATCATCCTTTAAAAGGAAACTGGAAGGGGTGCCGTGATTGTCATGTTCAAAATGATTGGGTCCTCATATATCGCATTGATGAAGACAAACAAACAATCATATTCGAGCGCATAGGATCTCATTCAGAGTTGTTTTAGAATAACAGAAGATAATTATTGAAGAGGATATTTCTACATCATTTAATAGAGAGGTTCTTCTACAAGGCCTTAAACCCAAGCCGGCTTCTATAAGGAAAGCCGGCTAACGATTCCTCCTCCACTCACACGCTATTTTGGCTGATGCAAATGGAAAGTTTCCGTAATGCCTTTAACGAATAGTAAGGCTAATCCAAGACAAAGGGGGATCACTGCAAGAGCTCCCTGGAAATCTGAGGCTGAATAGACAGGGACTCCATTAAGCGTGGAACCATCCCACAATGAGACGAGAATTTGACCAACAATTGGCAGAAAAATAAAACCGCTGAGCATCACGATCATATTCACAAATCCGATCGCCACTCCGCTTGCATGTAAAGGCATGATTTCACAGATACAAGTGAAAGCAAGTGGTTGTCCATTAAAGAAAAATCCAGCAAAGAAGAAGAGTCCGCAAACTATCACAAAAGAGCTTATGGGAACGTACATGATGGTAAGATAAGTGACCAACGTCATGATCACTCCCAAGGTCATCGGTTTCTTCCGGCTTTTCCAAACGTCTGTCAGCCATGCAAAGACAGGTGACCCCACGGCAACGCCAACAAACATGCATAGAACTGCTAGTGTCGCCTGTGATTCAGGAATGTCATATCTCTTTTCGAGAAAGGACACTCCCCACAAGTCTCCAATCAAAGTGAGCGGAAGGTACATCAACATAGCAAAAATCGCAAAAAGCCATGCTTGCGGCATTTTGACAATGGCACACAGATCTTCTAAAATATGCTGGTCTTCAGGGACAATGGCAGAGTTGGGAGGATTTTTTCCTATGAATATCAAAACCCCAACACCGATGGCAACGCCTGCAAAAGCAATGAAATAAAGGGAGTGCTGCCAACCGACAGTTGTATTTAAATATTCTAGAGGCAGCCCTCCTAAGCTTGCGCCAATAGTTCCCAACGTCATCGTGACTCCAACAACAAGAGGCATCTTTTCACGTGAAAACCATTGAGAACCGAGCTTTAACGTTCCTATATACCCGCATGCCGAACCAACCCCAATCAAAAATCGAGCTGTTGCAGCAAGATAAGGGGTGGTAGCGATGCTAAAAAAATAGGTAGACACACCGCACAACACTGCACCGATAGCGATGATCCGCCGAGCCCCCAGTTTGTCCATCAAGACCCCTAAAGGAATTTGCATCCCCACATATCCTGCATAATACCACATCAAAACAAAGGAAAGCCCTGCCGCATCAATAGCAAATGACGACATCAATTCATCGGTCATGACGTTTGGGGAAACGCGCACGAGAAACTGATAGCAGTAAAACATTCCTCCAATGAGAAGAGCTGCCCACGATCGCCATGTGGAGTGGTTTTTGTCCAAGATTTGAATCATTAAGAATTCTCGTATGTAAAGGGTAAACACATAAATGGTAACGATGATAAAGGTTAATTTTTCATTATACAATTAATGTTTGCAAGAATTCTTTTGATCTCTTAGATATAACTTGATTCACAAAAGATGGATAAATCCACTCTAAACATTGATCTCGATCAGATTGCTTGCTAGAGTTGTTTTTTTATAAGGAAAGCCAGCTAAATTTTCTGCAGTCAAGTTTCTTAATTATTCTGTTACTCTTCGCGCTTCTTCAATCTTTCTTCCTTCAACAAAAAATCCCCCATCTGCCTTTTCATAGGAACAAAAGCGCTGATTTCTCTAATGGATTTAATGTTACGATTTTTGCTGTTTTAGTAATATTAAATAAGTGACATAATCTTGTTTTTGGAAATCATACATGAGTTTTTATGAAACAGCGCGGCCGTCCTAAATTAGAAGAGTTACCGACAAGGCAATTCATCCTTGAAGCGGCAACGCTACTGTTTCAAGAAAAGGGATTTAAACAAATTTCTATCGAAAAAATCTGTCAGCGCGCTGGCGTTAGTAAGATGAGTTTTTACCGCAGCTTTAAGGATAAAATCGAGCTCTTCATTACGATCTTCACTCCATTGCTTAAAGAGGAGTTAGCCTGGTCAAAGTTGCTCCTTTTACGCAAAATACCTTTTAGAACAAAGCTCGACGAGATGCTAAAGAGGAGAAAAGAGAATCTTCTCTCCCCCTTTACATCTCTTCTTCAAGAACTCTATCCCACCGAAAACCCGGAGCTGCACGCTTTTGCTGAGCAAATGCAGCGACGGATAGATAGATTGAACCTCCGTTTTCTGAAGATGGGCCAGAAAGAGAATGTGATCTCTAAAAATATCAAGCCAGCGATCTTCCTTCTTCTCATTCAAAAGAGGAATGAGCTGATCCTTGACCCAGCATTAATTGCCATCGCTCCCAACTTTGAGGAGCGCTTTTTAATTGTGAACGAGTTCTTTTATTTCGGACTCAAAGGATGTAACCATGAATTGTAAAACGATAACCTTTCCCTCAATGGCATCGATCACCCTTCCCGACGGAGTGAGTGCAGAAGTCACAGGTGAATCACTCTATCACTTTTGTATCGAAAGGGAAGATTTGAAGATTTCCTTTTTTGAGCATCAAGGTGATTTAGATAGCGCTCTAGCCCTAGCCAAGAAGGCCTTCTCGATTTTGCCCAGCGAAGAGCCTGTTATCTGCATGAGTCCACCAGAGATCGAATTCGATGCGACTCGGATTGAGATCTATGGTAAGAATGAAAATAACCAATATCGTCAACTCCACGGAAAAAACCAAGGTCCCTACTCTTGGATATTCTCTCTTCAAGGCGAGGAAGGCGTTTTAGAGAGAAGAGGGAGCCAAATCATGGCTCTTTTCCACAGTCTCAAAGCACCTGAGCAGAGAAAGATCGACTTGAGCTCGATGAAGATGGAGTCGATGCGCACAAAGACAGTCGAACTCGACAGCTTCATCCATGAGGCAATGGAGAAAGCTCAAGTACCAGGTCTTTCCTTAGCGATCATTGAGAGGGGTGAAATCGTCTATTCTCAAGGCTTTGGAAAGACAGTTCTTTCTAAGGAAGGAAAAAGCGTTCTCCCCTCAACTCGTTTTATGATTGGCTCGATCTCTAAATCCATGACGACCTTCTTGATCGCAAAGCTAGAAGAGGAAGGACTTCTTCACTGGAATGATCGGGCTGTAGAGCTTTACCCCAACTTTCGCTTGGGTGATGAGGAGTTGTCGAACAAGCTCACACTCGAAGATCTCGTCTGTGCTTCCACAGGCATTCCTCGCCGCGACTGGCCTATGATCATGAACCATACAAGCAAGAAAGCCGAAAATCTTTTCGCCGATTTGCTTCACCTCAAACCAAGCAGCGAGTCTAATGAAGTCTTCCAGTATAACAATCAGCTCGTCGCTGCAAGCGGTTTTATCGCAGCCAAGCGAGCCCAAGCAAATTTATCCATGGACGAGGGATTCGCCTCGTTATTAAAGAGCCGGCTCTTCATCCCTATGGAGATGACAAGAAGCACAGTGGAGTTTGAAGAGGTCGTTCATGGAGAGGATTTTGCCTATCCTCATAATAAGGCTTTCGATGGGACAACAGTTCCTGTTGACCTCGACCATGAACGCTTTGTCACCCATGTCGCTCCAGCAGGTGCAGTATGGTCTACGGCAAGCGATATGGCCAACTACGCTATTACAGAGCTCAACGGAGGTCTTTTTCGATCAAAACGTATTTTAAGCGAGGAGAGGCTAGTCTATCGTCGAAGGGGGAAAGTCGCCCATGACCATGAGTCAAAGTATGCCCTTGGCTGGTTGGTTGGCAAAAAACGGGGGCTTGATGTCGTCCAACACAATGGAGCTACTTGCGGCTTTTCCTCTAATCTTGTGCTCTTTCCAACGACACAATCGGGAATTGTCATTCTCTCAAATAGCTATGGAGGATTAATCTTAGAGCCTATTGTAGAGAAAATTCTCTCTCTTTGGTTCAATGTCGACCTGCAAGAAAAAAAACTCCTTACCTCCAACTGTGCAACCTTTGATTCTTACTGGGACTTTTTTCAGCGGCACACCTTCGATCTTCCAAATGATGTTGTAAAGCGCGCCCTGGGTGGCCACTTCCATCCCGAAATCGGTTATTTCGAGATCTGCAACGGGGAAGATGGAAAGCCTTACCTGAGCAAAGAGGGTGTCAGGTATGGCCTTGCCGGCTTCCGAGAAGATGGTGGAAAGGAGAAGTTCATGGTCATCGATTCCCCTTTCATTGGGTTCATGCTAGAGCCCATTTTTGCAGAAGGAATTTCTTTAAGGATTCAGCGCGGACAAGAGAGCTACGAATGTATGAGCTCTTGAGATCGCGAGGAGAGAAGAAAAAAGGTACTTAAAAATCTAAAGACTGACAAACCATCTATTTTTTTTACAGATAATTAATTTATAATTAATAAAAAATGTTTATAATAACATCGACACATATAATATAACAAGAAAGAGATATACATGTCAGCCTTAAGTTTTCCTGGTTTGAATTCGAGTTTGGTGAGTCAATTACACCTATTTTTTGAAGACAAGAAATCGATATCGACTTTAGATGGCGAGAAAACAGCTTTAAAAGGGGTTGTATCCTTAGGGTTACGGGGTGCCGAAAGTGATTATAATGACGCACTTCAGGAGTTGTATAATATCTGCATAGCGAAAGACTCAAGCGACATTATTAGCGTAAAGCGTACGTGTGATATCTTTGCAACCATATTTCAAGAGAACACCATTCTCAGTCATGCTAGAGAACATCTCAATAGCCCAGATAAATTTACACGTTCACAAGCGAAAAAAACCGTTAAAAATGAAATTAACGCCATATTGTCAGAAAAACAAGACAATGATTTTATTCTAAAAATAAAAGAAGTTAATAATAATCCACGATTAGTTGAAACACATTACGCCTTATCTCAAGGTGTAAAGACACAGGCAATTAACGTAAGAAATTCTAGCCCTGTTTTCATTATGTACGATCGAAATGGACCTGTAAGTGGGAAAGCATTAGCTATATTCAAAGAATGTCCCCAAAGTGAGATTGATGTTGAAGTTGAAGTTTGTGAAACCCTTAGAGAATCGAATAAAATTAATGTAAAGCATACAACTCAAACTGAATTAGAAATTGAAGGATCAAGGCGTAAAGGGATATTCCAGAAATTTATCAAAGGTGAAATGATTAGAGAAAGAGAGGAGCCAACTGATCAAGAAGCTATTGATCAGATACAATTAATCGGTATTTTTGATCTTATCAACTTAAATTTCGATCGTAACAATGGAAATTTCATGATAGATCGGAAGGGTAAAGTTTGGGCGATTGATCACGCAAAAATTAATATAGGAAATCCATATGAGGATGCTAGAATTCCAATGATAGACCTGAAAGCTGGATCACATCCTTTTAGCCCCCGTCTTATAGATCATATTAAATCGTTAAACAGCGATATTCACGTATCTGAATCAGTTCGATCTGGTGATAAATTAGCTCACGTTCAAAACATCATTGAGTTTCTTAAGTGGGCCGTTTCAGACGATAGAAAATTTCCACTGACGCTTAATCAAATTTACAATATTTTATACGAATGTGTTGGTTATACTGTTTTTGACAATAAGGATTACAATAGAACCGTAACGCTAGGTCTTAGCAAACTTCTTACGCATACAGGAGAATGGGGAATTTTTTTAAGAGGGGCTTTTCCAGAAATCGACGCTACCATAGCAGCTGGTAACTGGGATAGTGATTTAATCCTTGAAAAGAGTCGTAGATTAAAATCGTATTCTGAAATAAAGCATGAATTGTGTCTTGATCTTCTTTTAGAAAATGGAAATTCAATCAATGAAATAGATACTAGCAAGCTTCGTCATTTAAATTCGACTTCTATCATAGAACGTTTTGAACAATTGGCTCACGGAACAAAGTATTATGATGAAGAAAAACGTTGCTTCACACCAGAGTTGAGCAAGTTTTTGCAACGATTGAACGTAGAGGGTGTTACCAATGATTTAACCCCCTCCATGATAGAGGCAGAATCCAGACCAGCTTCTTCCGATACGGGGTAACATATTGCATGATTTAAATATACTGTTTTGTTAGGTAGCGTAATGATAAATCGCGCCGTGTACTGGACCACCAGTGGACCAAAATTGACGAGTCATTCAAGTTGAGATTTGAAATAAAGCAATTTAGCACCTGACCAATGAACGAAGGAGGATATTTCTATCCTCCTTGAAAAATTGACTATTCAATCAAAGGGGATTATCAACATCGCGTGTTTTTCCCCGAAAATGGTTTGCCCCTCTGCAATAGTTGCACCACTTTCATTAGCACTAATAATTCTAGTTACTTTCATCCAAATGGAATCGAAATCTTCGATGAGCTTCGAGTTTATCATGCCAATCGAGGCAATCATCCGAGTATTTTTATCCATAATTACATCTCCTTGACCTGACATATATGTATTATTTATTTTCTGAAACCATTCTGGGATGTATCGAGAAATAGTATTTTCTTCATGAATAAATAAATGACCCGTTTCTCCTTTGATCAATATATCTCCATTATCATTCATCGCTATAGCGCAGCTAGCGCTTGATTTTGGCACTGTTCTATGAAGATCAATGGCATGACCATCTACCCATTTGGTCGCATGCATTTGTTTATAAAATTCATTTTTATAAACTAAGTAAGCTATGCTTTGGCCACTACCTCCCCCTTATTGTTCATGTCAAACCCATACGATGTTTCTGACTCAATACCGAGATCACCTCTTAATCCACTAAGCCTTGTCATTGTTCCGTTCTGCCAAATTACAGGCCTTACAAT
>JAGVJP010000099.1 GCA_020051075.1 Parachlamydiales bacterium | reverse complement strand
ACAGCGGGCAAATGCGTTTGAGAGTTATTATGAAGTATGTGTATAATTGTAAATTATTAAAATTAGGTGTATTATGTTAGCTTAACGCGTATGAAGAGGGCTTCCGCACTCCAAACGCTTCGCGCTGAAAAAAATGGGTAATGAAAGGCCTGACGGACTAGAGTGCGCTCCATTGTTAGACGTGCTTTTTGCGAGGTGGCTTATGTTCTTGAGGCTTACAATCGTCAGCTAGAATAGAAGTTCCATATGATATCAAGGATGTGGATGACTACATTGACTGAGTAACCTTAATATAGTGATCACCATGACAAATATGGAAAAGCCGCTAAAAAACTTTCTGTCAGGATTTTTGTTTTTGCTGACAAACTCATTGCCAAGGCTTTTGAGATCTTCATTGATGTTATAGTTATAATCAAGAAACATTGTTTCATGCATTTTTGAAATGATGTTTCTTAAACTTCCGAAATCTTCAGGTAAAATATGGTCTTTCTTTGTCTCGTATAAATATGTACAGACAATATCATTGCCATCTTGGGATGCCTGGTAATCAAAAATAAATGAAGGATGTTTCAAACTTATTGAATCACTAGAGAGTTGATGCTGATTTTTTGAAGAAATGCGAAATGATTCAAAAATCCTCGTAGGATATACTAAGGATAGAGGTTCTTTTCTTGAAAGAGAAACTTGATCAGGAAGGCTTTCAGGTATTGCATAGAGACGGATATTGAATTTGGTGTCATCAGGATTTAGATCTTTAAGCATATAGTTTTCTATGATGGTGATTTGATTTAATTCCAAATCATCGACGAGCGACATAGGTTCTTTGATATGAGCAGACCCAAACTTACGGGAAAAAAAATCCAGATAAAGTTTTTCAAGGCCTTCTTTACCATGATAAGCAATAATTGAACGATATTCATCAGCCTTAGATTGCTTGAAAGTTGTTTTAGTTTTTAATTCGCACTGATTTGAATTGAATATATAATGTGATTCCAGATCCACATCATAGGGATGTGATATTGGTGGGTTGCTAATCAAACATTCTTCGTCACCATTTAAAAGAAGATAAGAGCCATAAAATAATCGTGACTGGTTTTTTAGAGATCCCCCTTGGTATTTTAGAGTTGCATCCAGCCAATAGGATTCATCATCAATCTTAACGTTAAGTATGACATGATTAAACATGCTTGCAGAAGGCAAAAAGTCTTTAAGTTGATTTGTATGGATCGTGCTAACGAAGGCAGGTATAGAGACTATTTCTATTTCATCCATAAAAACTTTCAGTAATGCAGTTTTATCTTTGCAGTCTCCATAACGATTAGAAAGAGTAGCTTGTGGGGAATGGGGTTGGTGTGAATAGATGCCTTCTTCGATGCCTAGATAACGAATTTCATTTTGTACAAAATCTAATGCGGCGGCTACAAGGGCGGTTTTGGTCTCTTTACCTTCTCCTTTCCATTGGTTAACAAGAGTTTTTATTTCGTCGATCTCAATTTTTTTATCAGATTGGAACAGACTGTTTCCCCATGTGGATACTTCCTGCCAAGATTGATAATCACTAAGATGTACTAATTCATGAGAGATGTACCAATTAGGGGTATTAAAATTTTCCAGTACTTTGCAAGGTGCAACAATGTATGATGTTTCGATTTGGGAATGATCCAAGGTCTGCTCTACTAGTGAAGAAGAGGCATTGTAAGTTTTAAAATGGAGTGTTCTATCCTTATTTCTCACACATCGGAGAGAGAATTTTTCGATTTTCTCTTGGTACGAAAAGCATTCTATAACGTCGAAATGGCCGGAAAATACGGGATTTCGTCCCTTTCGTGTGTAAGAGATGTCAATAATATCCCCAATTTTTACATTTGAAAATATTATTGTTAGACTTAAGGAGCCATCAAATATGTGTTTTTCTAAAGCTAATTCTCTCTGAAGAATGCGTACATTACCGGGCAGAAGAGCATTGACTTGTTTCCCTTCTCGGTAGATAGCAAGTTGATGAAGGATGATAACTTCATAAATTGGATCAAAATCTATGTTGAACGTGGATGCTTTTTCACTTCCGCCTGTCAAGACTTTTCTAACAGTATGTATGTAAGTCTCGTTTGTGTCGAGATTGTGTTGACGATCAATTAGAAGAATTTGGATTTCTCGTTGGGATTGATCAGGATCATTTTGTTGAGAATATGAGATGTCTTTTATCCAAAGAGCTGGAATGTCTATTGAAAGGTTTGGATGTTTAGGTATAAAACTTTCTAGAAGATTTATTGATGGTTGTGGCGTGATTGTCATGTAAATGTTTACCTGTAATTTTTAACGCCGTTTACTTTATCAGCTTTCGCCCTATTTTGCACTATTTTTTTCTTAAGGACGCAAAAGAGGTAATTGCGGAAGTCTCGCAAAAGACCTCGTCGACAAGGAAAACCACTATGATTGATTGGACAAAGATTTCTCTTAAAGAATTCGCTGGATATCTTTCAAAAGAGCTTCGAAAAAAGGGTATAGAAACGGTTCTTGTTGGAGGAGCTTGTGTAACAATCTATTCTGAGAATCCTCTCTCAAGAGTTTTCCACCCTCTCAAAATGATTAACTTAAAATTCACTTGAAAATATTGTATCCCAAAAGATACAATAATGTTAAATGGACGAAAATTGAAATCCACTAGCTTCTTTGCGATGGCGACTAATGCTTTCAAGATAGGGGCATTGCTAAAGCAAAGAATATTTGAAAAGTTACCGATCAAGGGAGATAGGTCATGGCAAAAAGTAAAAAATATCAAGAATTTCTGCTCGAGCATTTAGCAGATCATGATGAAGCCGTTGCTTACCTAAACGCAGCGCTAGAAGAAAGTTTCAAAGGTGATGAAGAGTCGCAACAGCTTTTCTTAATCGCTTTTCGAAATGTTGCTGAAGCACAAGGAGGTGTTGGTGCATTAGCTAAAAAAGCTCATGTTGGTCGTGAAAGCCTCTACAAAACGCTTTCAGGGACTGGGAATCCGAAATGGCATACCCTTGTTTCGCTATGCGTGGCTATGGGATTAAATTTGAGATTAAGTTAAATAAAAGCTGTTATGGCTGAAAGAGATTGAAAAAGTGGAAAAAAAAGAGGCTTACTGGACTATTTGTCCGAAATGTTATGGACTCAGCAAAAAAAACATGAGACTCCGTAAGAAAGCGAGACTCCGCTACCAAATAGCAATTAATGAATTTGAAAAAACTCAAGGTGAAGGAAAGGCTTCGGTTCGCCCTAAGCTAACTCAATGTTTATGCGATAATTGCAGTGGGTCTGGCTTGATTCCTGCTTCTAGTCATCCTATAGCAGATTCAGAAAACTATCCACATGTAGCAATTATTGGTGCAGGTATAGGAGGTGTTGCGCTGGCGGTAGCTTGTTTGCATCGTGGCATTCCATTTACCCTTTATGAGCGCGATAGCAGCTTCGATGTACGAGCTCAGGGCTACGGACTTACCTTGCAACAAGCAAGTAACTCAATTAAAGGATTCGGTCTTTTCTCTTTAAAAGACGCGGGCCATTCTACACGCCATGTGGTGCATACTACAGATGGAAAAGAAATTAGTGAATGGGGAATGAGGACGCATTCAAATATTAAAGAGTCTCCAAGGCGTATAAATGTGCATATCCCGCGACAGGCTTTGCGCTTAGCATTGCTTAAGCAATTGGGTGAGCATAATGCCGTGCAGTGGGGGCACCGCTTAGTTGGTTTTAAACAATGTGAAAATAAAAGTATTGAGCTAAGCTTTCAAGTTAACGGAGAGATGAAGAATGCCAAGGCAGATTTGGTGGTGGGTGCCGATGGTGTTCGTAGTGTTGTGCGCAGCTTGTTGATTGGTGAGGATATTACTCCCTTGCGTTACCTAGGTTATGTGGTAATTTTGGGTATTTGTTCTTTAGACGCTCTTAAGGGTGTTGAGAGTCATTTGCTCGACTCAGCCACCGTGTTTCAAACCGTAAATGGCCATGAGCGAATCTACATGATGCCTTACTCGTTAGACTCGGTCATGTGGCAACTTAGTTTCCCTATGCCCGAAGAAGAAGCTAAGGCCTTGAGTGCACAAGGGTCTCAGGCACTTAAGGAAGAAGCGTGTCGTAGAACACAGTGGCATAAGCCCATTCCTCAAATTTTATCAGCAACCCTGCCGGCAGAAATTTCAGGTTATCCCGTGTACGACCGAGAATTACTCAATTCGAAATTATTGGAAAAAGCTGGAGCAGTTACTTTGATTGGAGATGCAGCTCACCCTATGAGTCCATTTAAAGGACAAGGTGCAAATCAGGCTCTGTTGGATGCACTGGCACTGGCTCGTAACATTTCAATAGCATGTACTCCCTTGTCTAAATGGAGAGAAACCGGAGTGAGAGAAATTGTACTAACTGAATTTGAAGAAGAAATGTTAGCACGTAGCGCTTCTAAAGTGAAAGATTCAGCTGAGGCTGTGAAACTTCTACATTCTAAAGATGTGCTACGTGAAGGTGATGGACCTAAAGGACGGTGTTTTCGAGGTAACAATCTGTAATCAGGCCTGATCCTGATTATTATTTTTAACCCCACGTTCCAGTCGCAGAGCTAATTTTTGACAAAATGCATCCATCAAATATCAACATGACATCTTGGTAATTATTTGGCCTTGTTTATGGCCGATTGAGTATGTGAGATAGAAAAAACTAGGTGGATTTATCGCATTCCTGTTCTTCTTGCTCTGGTTCATAGTAGGGGTCGTATCCATAAAACTTTGTCCATATGGGATTACTTTTAAGAGATTGAAAAAATGACACTTCATTTTCCCAATCCCACTTCCAGCCATGACTATTGCAGTTTTCTTGGGATAAAGCTCTTTGTAAATTGCTTTCCATCGCTATCAAAGCTTCGTTTTCTGATAACAGGTCTTTCAATGATGACGTTGTTTGCTGACACAGGCTGGAGGCCTGAGTAATTATTATGGCAGTTTGGTGTGCAGAAATCACTTCTTTCCAACTTTCTTGAAGATTACAATACCTTTCTCGCACAAATGCACTTAGTATCCTCAAATTTTTGAACAAAATATGATAGTTACCGCCAAGACTGAAAAATTGAATAAGTCGATATTCTTTCAATAGGGTACAAACATGCCGGCTAAGACTGGCTTCACAAGCGATAGATTTAAGCAGTCTAATGGTAAGATCAAATCCTGCACTCCAATAATGAATTGCGCATGCGGTGTCTATCAGTTCAGGCTCTTCCAGAGTTCCAAAAAAAGGACTATGGCTAAAACGCTTTTTGTACAAAGCATGTGCCTTGATGAGATATTTTTGTTCTTTCTTGCTATTGGGTTCGTCATATAATCCTTGACCCGCCAGATACCTATATTCACCCATGAATAGAGGAATCCAAGCATTATCTTGTGCTTTTTTTTGATATTCTCTAACGGAATGATAAATTGCTCCAATTTCTGTGCATCTGATTCTAAGAAGTGCTGTTAGGGCTTCTAAACTTTGTTCTGGATTAATTACTGAACGCGTATATTTCCATAGCCTCCACCTTGAAACTAGATATTCTAACAGACCAATTCCAATAAAGAACCCCCATAAACTTGTTCCAAAAATTAACCACCATGAACTTGAAGCATAGCCAAAATGTTCCACAACAAAATAGAGAACAACATACATCCATAAAATTGGCTGAAAAAATGTGATCATATATTTTTTTTAACTTATTTATATTTAATTTGTTAAATAATAACAAATAAGATGTTTTTTGAGTACTCATAATCTTTTTTGTGTATTCATAGTCTGTGTATTATCACTGACAAAGTTCGAACTTATGTGTTTTTGAGGATAGGGGCGAATCTGACAATAGGAAGAAAATCTCCATCCGGAAGTCTTTCGGTTTGAAAGTGCGGATGCGCCATTACGAAGTGGGTCTTACGTAGGAGGAATTGGCTGAAAAGGCAGATTTACACTCAACTTAATATTGGTTTTGTTGAAAGAGGGGAAAGAAAAAATATCGCTTTAGAAAATATTATCATTTTGGCCAAAACCATAAAATATTCTCTAAAGGACTTGATGCAAGACTGAGATTGAATTACTCTATGTATTTCGATAAATAGGAAAAGAATTTATGACTCACTGGGGATGGTACTGGAGAATCAAAAGAAGGCACATACCTAAGCCAATATGCACGAGTTATAAGTGCCTGTACTCCTTTGAATTCTTCAAAAAGGGCATGAAAGGCTTTTCACTTGATGACAAGTATGAGACAAAAGGGAGGCTTGAAGCCGCTTCTCTAGCAATTTTCTCGAAGCTAAAAAATTATGTCATTTCCATTGAGAAGCAATCATCACAGGACAGTTTAGAAGTGCTTCAATAGCTCTTTGCTGTCTAGGCCCCTTGATACGCATCCTATTCATGCGAACCCCCTTTGCTTTTGGCATTGTTCTCTTCTACCCATCGAAAGAAGGCTGCTTCGTCGATTAAGACCCTTCTACCTACTTTTTTTATGACTTTATGGAATCCATTAGTTTTGGAATGGAAAATTAAGTGTCTAATACCGCCTGCAGGGGGCCAAGGATGTGGCCAGTCAGCAACAGTATAAAATTTTGTTGGGCTTTTTTCTGTTTCAGTCATTTAAAACCTATGATTTAAGTATTTCAAGTTCACTCATGCCTGCACTTTAACAAGCAATATCGCTCGTGAGTTGTACAAAGATGGAAGACGCGTTACCCTTCACGAAAATGGGCTTCTCAATGAATTGAAAGGTGTTATGAGGGAAGATTGTGAAACCGGTTGGATATATATTCTGAAATCGCACAGTCAAAAATCTGAAGTTCAATCGATGAATAATCTCTATAAGGTTGGTTTTTCAAGTACTCCTATCGAAGAGCGGATAAAGAATGCAGCAAGTGAACCTACTTTCCTTATGGCTCCAGTATCCTTGATTGCCTCCTATAAGTGCTTTAATCTAAATCCTCAAAAATTCGAACTATTATTACATACGTTTTTTGCAGCCGCATGCATAAATGTGGATGTGTTTGATGATGAGAGTCGACGGCATACGCCGCGCGAATGGTTTGTGGTGCCTCTTGAGATCATTAATCAAGCGATTGAATTATTGATAAGCGGTGAGATTGTAGATTATCGATACGACCATAACCTCCAAGAAATTATGGAACGAAATTAGAATTTGTTATCAGAGGATTGGAAAGGATGTCATCTTGCTTCTTTGCGGTGGCATAGGTGTTCCTAAGAAAGATCGCTAAAACAAAAGAATAAAATTACGAGAATGTAAACACACCATTATACTGAATATCATTTGGGGACACACTGAGAAATACTTGTTCGTTTAGGGCATATGCTAAAAACTTTCCGTTCTTTTTTTCAGCAGTCCTTCTGTTTTCTATCTCCTCATGATTGTCTGAAGGAAAAAAGCTTAAATCATTTTCTAAAATCACTACTTGAGTACCCCAGGCAATTTGCTTGCCATTAATTGACTTCGCATCTTTCTTTAAAATTCCTCTCTTTGCATTCATGATAATCTCCATTTCACCAGAATTTTTCAGCTTCAATCACTAGAGGCAAGCTTCTACGAAGAGAGAGCTAATGAGTGTTTAAGCTTAATGCGGTAAGATATAGTAGTTTGTGAATTTAAACGTCAAGAAAATCATTTATTAAATTTAGGGGTAATTGAAAGCTTAGGAAGAGGTCGAGGGACTCGTTATATGCTTTGTAGAAAATATTATTCTATGGCAGTTAAAAGTGGCTAATATATAGGAAACAAGGCTTGGACAAGGAAACGAATAAAGAACTGCTTCTGAAACATATCCGATCAAAGACAAAATCAGGGGCTAAGTTTAATGAGTTACATCAAGTGTTACCTTCCCTCTCTGAAAATCAGATCAAACAATTGTTGAAAGAGCTAAAGGCCCAGGAACTGATCCACATTCAAGGAAAGACAAGTGCGAGTTGTTGGTTTCCACGGTCTGGCAAATAAGTGTAAATTTGACTTAAGTTTGACCTAAGTTTCCTCGTAACTATACACGTCTTAACTTACTACAGGAAAAGTACGGAGTGCTTTCCTTGTTCGGGTAAGTTGGGAAGTGAATGGTTATAGAAATCGACGGTGCAGGTTCCTTCGCGCATCCATCTTTTTTAACTATCCGGAATTTCCGGATAGTTGAATCTGCGGAGAGCTCTCTCTCTCAGTATAAATATTTTGAATATGTTGGTTGATATTGGGATATTGAGAGTTAAATATTAGAGTCTGCGGATTTTAATATTTGATCACAGACTATCGGTTTCCAATCGAGACAAACATCAGAGTCTTCGCAACCTATCCAGAATCATTCTTAAAGCGAAATTTGATGAAGGTGAAAGAATGAAAAAAATCGGTTTCAAATTATTTGTCAGAAAAGATGACAAAAAATATCTAAAAACTGTAAGATAAATTAAAAGAATGTCGGAAATTCAGACAATCCAATGAGTGGAACCCATGATGAAGCGTGATGTTATAGCTAAAAGAATTCGAGAAGCACGGGAGAGGTGTGGTCTGTCTCAACAAGAACTTGCTAATTTAATGGGATGGAAAAGTCATGCTTCCCTAGCTGCTATTGAAGGTGGCAGCCAAGATGTTAAAACTTGGGAGTTATTGAAGTTTGCGAACATTATGAAAGTTCCTCCTGAATCTCTTTACAGCGATGAAATAAAAGAAATATCGGAATTTCCTGCGATCCAATGGAGAAATAGGGCAACAGACCCTAAGGTTGCTCTTAGGGAAGAACGAGATGTTTTTCAACATTGTGAAGATTATCGTTTAATCAAGCACCTGATGGGTGAGTTACCTTCTACCAAACAACTCCCTTGCGAGATTTTTGATATTATAGCGGTTGATTATTCTTGGGCTAATTTATTAGCTGAACGGATGCATAGGGAATTGAATCTGGGTGATTATCCAGCCTCTTTATTAGCCCAACGTCTCGAAGAGGATTACGGAGTGCTTATAATGAGATGTCAGTTAGAGAACGGTTCCGCTGCTTGCTGTCGAGCAGAATGGGGTGCAGCAATTGTACTTAACGGGAAAGAGGTTCATTGGAGGCAGATGTTCAATTTAGCTCATGAATTGTTTCATATTATCACTTGGTGTCCAAGATTAATCGAACAAGTAAGTTCAGATGAGGAGTTGTTTAACAAAAACGAAAGGCTTGCAAATGCATTTGCAGGAGCTTTACTCATGCCTCAACAAATGATTGACATAGATGTTAGAGGGAATAAGCTAACGTATTCATTTTTGGTCGCTCTGGCAAGAAAATATCGGGTTTCCACGTCAGCGATGTTATGGCGTCTATTTTATCTACGAGTCATTTCTCGAGCATCGGTTGAACGTGCTCTCGAAGATGAAGATTTCAAAAAACTTGATCATGCTACATCTAAAGAGGCTTTGGAAACAACACAGCCATTCGACAATAGATTCCTACGATTGGCCTATCTTGCCTATGAAAAGGGAATGTTGTCTAAAGGACGTTTTGCGCAAATGCTAAGAGTAAAACTCCGCGATCTCAATCAATACCTATCAGATAAGGGACTATATTTGACTAATGACAAAGAAATCGAAACAAATACTGACTGATACTGTTGTGATTATAGATGCACATGAGAATGGTTATTGGGAAACGTTATGCAATGATTATTGCGTCATCCTCCCGGCGACCATTATTGAAGATGAGGCATTCTATTTTCAGTCTGACCGTGGCAAAATTGGAATGAATCCAACAGAGTGGATTAGGCAAGGAAAGGTGACTCGCATTGATGCGGAGTTAAAAGATTTTGAAACGTTACAGAAAAAATTGTCCCCTTACTTTGTAGCATCCCTCGATCCTGGAGAGCTCGAAGCACTGGCAATTCTCATGTCTAAAAAACATTATAGATATTCACTTTACAACTGCAGATAAGGCTGCGATCAAGGCATTGGGAGTCCTTGGGCTTTCTTCAAGAGGTGTTTCTGTTGAGGAATTATTGAAGAACAGTGGTGCCAAACGAAATGAACATTTCAAGCTTCCAACGCATTTAACAAAAAAGTGGTTTCAACAAGTCTTAGCAGAAGGTTTTAGCGAACAGCACCTATGGTTGAAGCATCCGTGAACTGTTCCTATGTGTTTTGACCTTCTTGGATTTCCTTAGATTAGTTTTGAAAGAGAGTAAGTTGTATGATAATAGATATCAGTAAATGTAAAGATAAATCAAAATATGAATTTTTAATAGAAATAAAAAACCACATCGATGGGTTAGAGTTACAACGTTCAAGAATTTATGCCTCTTCAGATATCAGTGCGGTGCATGACGCAGGATATTATATGATTTTGCTAAGAAGGATTTATCGTGAAATTGAAAAAATGGCTGAACATGATTCTCGTGTAGCTAACTTAAAAGGTAAATATAGAAATCTTTATCCGAAAATAAAAATACGTGACGATTTTGAGCATACTGTTAAAAAAATGGCTCAAATAGACAGAAAAACTTTGATAGAACTTGGTATTACTTGCAAGGAATCCTCTGGGAATATTTTCATTCAAACTTCTGTTTGTAAGAATGCTGATTCCATCTTAATCATTTCAGGAGATAATCTTTGGGATATGTCCTGCGATCATCAAGCTTTTCTTAACATGGTCGCAGAATATGTTAAACTCTATCCTTTTAAATTGACATATGAATTGAAGCTAAACAATGGGACACGAGGGCTGGAAGAACCAAAGGAGGTAATTGCATAAGTCGTGTTCGAACCAGCTCAACTCACGCTATTGCCAAAACAGATTTTTATCGATTTACATGTTTTCACAGTGTTCATCGCAAAAGTGGAAGGGGACTTTATCAGGATTAAACCTAACGTAATATAAATTCAGATCATAGGAATATATCTACGGCTTCAAAATAACTTCTGGAGGTATATTCTTTCTGTGTCGCCCTTACAGGGCTCAATGGAGGGGAGATCTGTTTCCAGGGTTGACGCCCTTACCATTACCCATTTTTTCAGCGCGAAGCGGAAGAGAAATTCAAAAGACACGAATGTCTCAAAAATTGATCTAGAATAAAGCGAAAGAGGACTTTCGCACTCCAAACGCTTCGCGCTGAAAAAATGAGTAATGGTAAGGGCGTCTGGCCCGGGAAAAATGTGTAGAAGAAAAAAAGAGCAGCGCCTCAAATGTGGTAGGCACTCCCGAAAACGGGATTATTGCAAAAAGCAGTTCTGATGCCCTGAGAACATACCACAATCTCAGAATTTGAACCCGAGGTCACTGCTCAAAAATAGAAATATCTCCGGATGCTAGATTCGAACTAGCGACCAATGGATTAACAGTCCACTGCTCTACCGCTGAGCTAATCCGGAATGTGAGAACGCCCATCTTAAAAAAATGACGTTTTTTAAACAACATCTTTTTTATGTCTTTCGAGGATAAATATCCGGCATCAGCTCAAATTTAGGCCTGAGCACGATTTTATCAAATTTCTATTTCCAGTTACTAATTAACTTGGAAATTGAGGTGTATACGAAAGCGCGTTCCCAGCCTTCGGCTGATGATTTTCCCCATTCTCGTAGGTCCGATCATTGATCAGTACTTTAAATTCACAATGCTTAAAAGTGGAGTCGGTTTCCCATACCCATTCGTTTGCACTCACGTTCTTAAGAAGAATCCCTTTATCCCATGACAGACCGGCACCTTCTCCTCGTATAAAGAGCTGATTCGGAAATCCAGCATCGTATTTAACAATGATGCGAGTTTTTCCTGATGCTCCTTGCGACTGTGCAGGTGCTTTAGGTGGTGAACTAGATGCAGCAGGGGTAGAAGGACCTTTTTGTGCTTGAACTTCACTCTGTTTTGGTTCTTTTCTTGTAAACATAAGATGACTCCCTTATTTAACTTCCTTAAATCAACGTATTGACCATTTCTCAATCGCTGTCAATAAAAAATTTTACTGCTCAAAAAGATTTCTATCCGATTTAGAGAGCTTTTATTCTGGCTTTTTTATCGTCTCGCATGTTTTCATTGAATATTATCCGTAAACCGGATATCTTGTTTTGTACTACGTGTTCCAAAAAAATCTTGGTTGCTTTCCATCTCCTTAAAAACCATAAGGTTATGAGATTAAAAAGATCAATCTTCTGAAGGAAAATATATGCTCGAATCCCTCAAAGTGATTCTTGAGATTCAAGAATTGGATATGAAAATGATTCAGCTCATGCTGTTGAAACGTCAACGGCAAAAAGAGCTCGATACGATCAATGCTAACAAAACTTCTTTAAGCCAGCGTGTTGCGGATAAAGAAACTGAGATTCTCGAAATAAAAAAACTTATTCGTTTAGTCGAAGGCGAGCTCAATGACGTTCTCGCAAAGATTAAAAAACTAGACTCTCAGCAAGGGTTGATTAAAAAAGTTGATGAGTATAATGCCATCACCCACGAAATTTCTGCCGCAGATCGGGAACGACTGGCTAAGGAACAGCGCCTAAGCGATTATTATGACAAGCTTAATGCTGAAGAAGATCTCCTAAAAGGAATTCAAGAGACTTTGAACTCTACTACTGAAAGTTCTACTGTTTTGGAGTCCGAAATTCTTGAGAGCATTCATCACATTAATGAGGAAGGACGTGTCCTCAAAGACAATAGAGATGAACTGGTCGCCCTTGCCGATTCCGATGTATTCAAAATCTATGAACGGCTTTTGCGCAATAAAAAAGATCGGGTCATCGTCCCTCTCGAAAATCGCTGTTGCAGCGGCTGCCATATCATGCTCACTGCTCAGCATGAGAATCTGGTTCGGAGAGGAGAACGGCTGGTCTTTTGTGAGCACTGCTCCCGGATCCACTACTGGCAGGAAAGCAAAGCTCTCGAAGATACGGTGGTTGCGACAAAACAACGTCGCCGCAAAACAACGAAAGTATAGAAAAAGATCGACGAAAGCATGTCGGATCTCTATTTTTTCACAGCCTCATAAGCTGTTCTGGGAAGACAAGTCATCGCTGCCCATGGTTTCCATGGGGGGAGGAAAGTCTGGACTTCGCAGGAGAGGATACCAGTGAAAGACTGGGGACCGTAAGGTTACGGAAAGTGCCACAGAAAATATTCCGCTGCCTAGCTTGCTAGGCAGACAGGGTGAAATGCTAGGCTTAAGGCCTAGCCCAGTTTAAGGTAACTTAATTGGTGGTAAACCCTATCCGAAGCAAGGACGAGTTTGAGCAATTCTGTTCTCCACAGAGCTCAAGAAGAGCCGCTTGAGGGCGCCGGTGACGGCGTTCCTAGATGAATGATGGCGCTGCTGGCGCAAGCCAGCTGACAGAATCCGGCTTATCGTCTTCCCAGATTTTTGTAACTCATCACAAGGAAGATCTAAATGGCCAAACCTTCAGAAAAAACAGCGATTGTTCCAACACGAGATGAAGATTATCCAGAGTGGTATCAGCAAGTCATTAAAGCTGCTGATATGGCTGAAAATGCCCCTGTTCGAGGCTGCATGGTCATCAAGCCTTGGGGATATGCGATTTGGGAGAACATCTATCGCGTTCTAGATAAGAAAATTAAAGAGACTGGACATGAGAATGTCTATTTTCCTCTATTCATCCCTTTAAGTTTTTTCGAGAAAGAGGCCGCTCATGTGGAAGGGTTTGCAAAAGAATGCGCGGTCGTTACCCATCACCGTTTAGAAGAAAAAGATGGCAAGTTAATTCCTGTAGGGGCATTAGAAGAGCCTTTAGTTGTCCGCCCCACCTCAGAGACGATCATTGGAGAATCTTTTTCTCGCTGGGTGGAGTCCTATCGGGACTTGCCTTTGCTGATCAACCAATGGGCTAATGTTGTCCGATGGGAAATGCGTCCTCGGATCTTTCTGCGAACAACGGAATTTCTTTGGCAGGAAGGGCATACGGCTCACGCGAACCGTGAAGAGGCTGTTGAAGAAACTTTAAAGATGCTGGAAGTTTACCGGACTATCGTAGAAGATCTTTTGGCAATACCAGTCATTCAAGGGGAGAAGTCGCCTGGAGAGAGATTTCCAGGGGCTGAAAATACCTACACGTTAGAAGCGATGATGCAAGATCGAAAGGCCTTGCAATCTTGTACATCGCATTATTTAGGACAAAATTTTTCTAAGGCGTCGAACATCCGTTTCACTAATAGAGACAGCCAACTCGAATATGCTTACACCACATCATGGGGGATGACTACCCGTTTAATTGGCAGTCTGATTATGTGTCATGGCGATGATGACGGCTTACGCCTCCCTCCTCGCATTGCTCCTAAACAAATTGTGATCATTCCTTTTATACCCAAGCCAGAGATGGAAGAGTCGGTGATGGCTTATGCAGAGCATGTTGCTAGCTCGCTGAGAGCGATTTCCTACGAAGGCAGCCCTTTGATCGTCCATGTTGATAAGCGAGAAAAAAGGGGAGGCGAGAAAAACTGGGATTGGATTAAAAAAGGAGTCCCTTTGCGGATTGAAGTCGGCCCTCGGGATATGGAAGGGAAATCCCTTGTCGTTGCAAGGCGGGATCAGCCTCATAAAGACAAGCAAACGTATTCATTAGAGACTTTCTTATCAGAAGTTGTCCCTTGCTTAGAAGAGATGCAGTCAGGTTATTTCTCTCAAGCCAAAGCCTATCGAGACGCTCACCTCTACCGGAATATCGAAACCTTTGAACAGCTTCGTGCTTTTTTCACCCCTAAGAATGAAGAAAAACCAGAAATCCACGGCGGCTTTGTCCTCGCCAAATGGTGCGGCGATCCTGCCACTGAAGAGTTGCTCCAAGAGCTGAAGGTGACGATTCGGTGTTTGCCTTTAGAGCAGAGCGGAACGAAAGGGAAGTGTGTGTTGACAGGACGGGAAGCAACTCTCGATGCGGTTTTTGCTAAGTCTTACTGACTTCTCAGGGTAAAGCTATTCACGCCTCTCCTTTTTTTAACGCAAAGGAGCAAAAGAGGCGCAAAGGCGCAAAGAGGAGTGACAAGGCTTGGGGAAAGTTAACGGACGAATAGCCAATGCTGTTTGATGGTGGCTTGTTCTAAGTAGCCTTTTTCATTTTTAAGAGGGTCTTTAATCTGGCTGAGCTCGAGGTTCAATTTCTCATCTAGGTGGGCTTTTTCTTTTTGGATCTTTTCCCAGATAGGTGGGGAAAAGTTTTCTGGGTTATTGATATGATGTGAGATTTGTTGAGGAGTGAGAGAGAGTTCTTCTAAAAGTTGCTGATAGTCATTCTTGATTTTTTCCATTTGAATAGAGAGTTCTTTCATTTTACGTTCAGTTCGAAGGATTTTATCTGATATCGATTCTTTATAAAGCATAATACCTCCACAATTGTATAATCGAAAATTTAGCATATAAATGGTTATTTTGCAAGCGACAAATCTTTAATTGGGTTTATTTATGAAAACTTGTTTAGTTCTAGTTGTTCTATTTAGCATGTTGATTGGATGGATGTCCATTCATTTATTCCTTTATCTTCTCCGAAAAAAAATCATTCCTGCGAAGCAAGCTGTGATCAAGCAAATGATCGTACAGAAGATTCGGGACCTAGAGATTGAGAAGGGGATGATCGATAAATTTAATCAGTTTGACATGGAAAAAGAGATCGCTCCTCTTCTCGAACACCGTTTGCAAACTCTTGTTGAACAGCTGAAACATGAGATTCCTATGGGAGAGATTCTGTTATCGGGTGCTTTAGCAGAACGTTTGAAAGAGCGGGCACGGCAAGAAATCATCAAAGGGTTACCTGAGATTAAAGATCGGCTAGGGGAGAGAATTAAAGAAGAATTTGCTCTTGAGGCAAAGATCGAGGAAGTGGTCAATCAGTTCAAGATGGATCAGGTGTATTCTTGTTTAGAGAGTGAAATGAAAGGGGCGATCACACGGTTGAAAGCGGTGGGGGCTTTGATTGGATTCACGTTAGGGATTCTGGAAGCAGTTCTCCTCTTCTGGATTTGCTAACAGGATACGCGAGAGGCAAGATCGCAACTTCCCAGGATAGAAAAACAGGATGGGCAGGATAGGGAAGATAGGCAGGATAACGAATGATTTAGACCCTCATCTTTCCCATCCTGTCTATATAAACAGGATAGGAAGATAAGTTACCGGTCATTAAAAAGAAATCAAGTATTAAATCCCGTTGCTCTCTTAAAATCATCTAATGAAAACCATTCATTATTATTAATCTGCTCTTGTGCTTCTTGGGCACTCAATACCTGCCGGCTCAAGCCTCTGGATCCATTGCCAAAGGCTTGATGACAGACAAGGATTTCATTTGAAGGCAAACGAAATGAGGGAAGAACATTCACGACATAGCCCATAGCAGGATTCTCTTGTGTTAGCTGCACCCACGCTGCATTAGGACATTGGATTACCGCTTGACACTGCTCTCTAGGGATGGTGATTGATGTTCCCTTGTTTTCAGGATCTAGTGTAAATTTTGAAACAGTATTTTGGATTCTTTGTCGGGAATTTCGATCGATGACATTTGAGATATACCCAATAGTGATGCCGGCGAATATGGCAACAGCAACAAGAGCGACTATTTTTGCGAGAGGGGTATTTTGAATTTTGAGCAACTGATTTGAAAAGAAAGAACTACAATTCGCACTAGAGATTTGACCAAGAAAATGCATATGAAACTCCATTATAACAATAATTAAGAAAAACAAAGTCTATCATTAAGAGATGTAATTGTCAAGGAAAGGTATTTATTAACATTAATTCATTTACAGATGGTGTAACATCGTACCATTAAGAAGGAAATCTTGTTTGTCTTTTCCGTCCCTGTGAGGTAATTGCAGAAGTCGGGCCTGAACCAGATCTGTGAGCTATCGCCGCAAACATCTCTTTACTGCTCGTAGGTACTTGGCACAATGGTTCGTTGCAAAAGCGGAAGAGGACTTCCGCACTCCAAACGCTTCGCGAAGCCACATTTGTGTT
>JAGVJP010000043.1 GCA_020051075.1 Parachlamydiales bacterium | reverse complement strand
TGAGGTCGTTAATATTTTATAACTAATTGAATATATTCTGGTTATGTTAGCTTAACGCGTATGAAGAAGACTTCCGCACTCCAAACGCTTCGCGTATTCGAGACGATTTGTTGGATACGCGAAGCGTTTGGAGTGCGAAAGCCCCCTTTCGCTTTTCCGCCAAAGGATGTTGATCAGAACCTGTGCACTTATAAAAGTTGGTTGGGGGCGATAGCCTAGGTCGAGCAAGTACAGGCCCGACTTCTCCAATTACCTCATTTGGTCATTGAGGGTCCTTTTCTATAAAATTCGCTTAACTCGTTTACGATCAAGTATTTTTGAGATGAAAAGTGAAATTAATCTGATGCGTATGCCTGTTTATCCTTCTTTTCCTCTTAATCATTACTATCCTGCATATCCTCCTAATCCTTCCTATCCTGTTTGTCCTGCATATCCTCCTAATCCTTCCAATCTTGTTTGTGTTGCTGCGCTTTCTTGCACGGCAGGTGAGTATTTCGCTAAGGGTCGGTCAACACAGTTTTCTTTAAAAAATCTTCTTGATGTAGAGATAAAAATCGCAAAATCGATCAATTTTATCGAAAATATTTTTCAAATAGGTTAAGATCCTTTCTTTTTATAAAGTTGGGACGCCAACTTCGCCGTTTAAATTAATATCATTCGAGAGACATGACACTTCTTAAACCTATCTGTAGAAGCTATTTATTGCGGCTTTGGCTGTTTTCAATTCCATATCAGGCTGCGTTGATTGCTCAGTTATCTCCACTGCCCGATTGCGCTTCAGGTGATTCATCAGATGAGTTTTACGATCCCGAGCCCATCTGCTGTGAATTTTCTCATCCTGAAGATTGCGAAATACAATACGAGGTGGATAGCTATGTCCAGGAGATAGATGGCTGCGGTCCGTTCTATGAACCTGAAGTTGAGTACTTTGATGACGGGTTGAGATATTATGATCCGACGACGGGCAGCTTCTATCCCCATTCTTTTTTTTCTGAACGTCCGCTCGACAGTGACGAACTTCGTTATTTTGATCACCGTGCAGCGGAAGAGAAAAGAAAGTACTATCCTTCAGTGAATTTGGACGATATTCCCTACTATGAAACTCGAACTGAGAGAACTCAGAGCGCTCAACGCCCTCAGCCTCAGCGCAATGAAAGAAACGAAACAGCTCGTTCCCTGGTGGAAACTCATCGAGATGTTCAAGCGGGATCGATCATGGACGCAGGGGACTTGAAGCTCCCTCCGGAACAGTCTCAAGGTGGTGTATCGAACGAATCTCCAGAGCCTCAGATTCCTCCAGAGTTTCAAGAGCCTTATGTTCCTGAGATCGAGCAGCAAGAGGGGAGTGTTCACTCCGCCGGACAGCGCTCATCTCGGAGCAAAAAAGAAATGCGAAAGGGACAGCTCGACTCATCCGGCATGATTGATATGACTCTGTCAGACAGCAAAGAAGCTGCCGCGAAGATGCGCAATCAAGACCCTAGCTCGCACGCAACCAAAGAGGCTGACAAAGAGTCATACCTTTCGAGGATGAGGGCAAAAATCCCGCCTCACAATCCGAAAGATCTGGAACTCGAAGATGATTCGATCGCACAGCTAGAGCTGCCAGCCACTAGACAGCAGCGACAAGGGCAAATTCAATCGCCCCCTGAGCAGCGGCCGATGCAGGTGATCGCGCCAAATACTCCTTTGTCGCCGAATTCACCCTTTAGCGGCATTTTAAAAGACGCCTCTGCTAAACCGAACCCCCGTACCATCAAAGACATCACCATCAGCTTCGAAGATGTTCCGATCATTGAATACATCCGCTACATCAGCAAAATTGCAGGACGGAATTTCGTCTTCAACGAAGAAGACCTCCAATTTAACGTCACCGTTGTTTCAGAGCAGATGGAGTCTATCGAAACCCTCATGAGCTCGCTTCTCCAAGAACTACAGATCCGAGATCTCTACCTCCTCGAACAAGCCAACAACCTCATCATCCATCGCAACCCGCGTGTAAGAGCCCCAGCCCGGATCGTTTCAGGGGGAACAGAACCCACTTCAGGAGCTCCGTCAGAACTCGTCACACGGATCTTCCGCCTTAAAACCCTTGACCCGCAGAGGGCTAGCGAGATCATCCGTCCGCTCCTCTCCGCCGACGCCTTCGTTGAAGTTCTCCGCGACACCAATAAACTCATCATTACCGACCTTGTCGCCAACGTCAATAAAATTGCTCAACTCATCGACACCCTCGATGCCCCAAATAGCGGTGTGCAGATTGGACAATATGTCGTACGCAGAGCTTTTGTTGACTCCCTCGTCGACCTTGCAACGAAGATTCTGCAGCCCATCGCTCAAGGCAACCCATTCATCCTCGTTCCTCATAAGACAAGCAACAGCATCTACATCGTCTCGAATGAGTACATCGTCCAGAAAACACTCGCGATCTTGCAGAACCTCGATGTCCAAGAAAGCAAGACCAACGTCCGATCTTTAGATGATCTCAATGCCGGGAATATCCCAGGCCTTACTTCACAAGGGGCTTTTGAGAAAAAACGTGTGGGCGCAATCGCTGGAGGGGTGACCCCTGGCGTTGTCGGCTCTGCAGGAGCTTTTCCGGAAGTAGAAGGGGAGGCCGCAGCAACCACAACCGCCGTCCTTCCAGGCCGTGTTGTCTACACGGGTCAGCCACCATTTATTCCTGGACAACCTGGCTTTCCTTCTGGCTATGAAGGCACTCCGGAAGAAGGCTTATATTATCCTCCAGGATATCAACCACGTCCTGGCTACCTCCCTTCAGGGATGATCCAAAGTGAAGGACGGCTGATGACAGCTCAAGGAGAAACGATCGGCAGCTACCCAGGCGGTTTTGAAGGCCGCCCTTATACTGGCATTGGCGGGGCAGGACAGCTCTCCTCAGAAGGCTATATCAGAGGCGTTCCCGTAGAAGCATTCCCTTATGGATCGATCCAATCGGGCGGAGCCCCTATGGGCATGTTAGAAGAGGGACGCGACTTCCTCCCAGGCGGCATCAGTTCAGTGCCTCAGTGGGTGCGTGGACTGCCCCTTGGACACATCACCCAAGAACGTTTCTACATCTACAAGCTCAGATATCGCCGAGGGGACCAGATTGAAGTGGCGCTCCGCAAAATCGCTAACAGCCTGTTGGTGACAGGGGTCGCTCCACCAGAGTTGATTGCATCTATCAATAGCAGCCAATGGATTGAATCGTCAAACTCATTGATGTTTACCGGAACAATCCGTGCCCTCGACAAAATCAAAGAACTCCTCCTCGAAGTGGACGCACCGCTCCGCCAAGTGTTCATTGAGATGCTTGTCCTTGAAACTGATATTTCTGATTCGCTCAACTTAGGGGTTGAATGGATCACCAACTTTGGCGGCGGCGGCACCAATGGCGCACAATCGTTCCAAACTGACAACTTGCTTGGACAGGCCTTAAGCACCACTAACCTCAGGACAGTGCCACCGACGCTTCCTTCATTCTCTCCGTTAAGTCTCCCATTCCCAGGTTATGCAGCAGCCATCATTGGAACGCACCTCACGCACAATGGCACCCGCTTTAACACCATTGGAGCCTTGATTAAAGCGGTTCATTCCGATACCAAGATCAACATCCTCTTGAATCCGAAAATCATCACAGAAGATAACAACACCGCTGAAATCTTCGTCGGAACAGTAGACCGCTATAAAACACAGTCGATCACCAATGAGAATGGGGGACTAGTCACCAACAACTTCCAGTTCTTGGACGTTGGAACCACCCTTCGCGTGACTCCGTTGATTAGTAGCAATGGCATCATCACTATGGATATTGTTGAAGAGAGATCCATTCCCAATCCAAATGCCAATGAAGTCAACACCAGTGTCTTTAATGACTTCAACTTGGTCCCGGTCATCTCAAAAGATCGAACGGTCACCCGCGTCCATGTGCCCGATGGTTTTTTTGTCGTCATCAGCGGGCTAATGTTTGACCAAGAAACGCGAACTGTTTCACAAGTCCCTTGTTTAGGGGGGATCCCCATCATCGGAGGACTCTGCAAACAGAAAACTAATACCGACACTAAACAGAACATCATGCTTTTCATCCGCCCGATCATTTTAGATACCGACGACGATCTCGAAGACGTGACAAAACGGCAGCAAGATGTCTGGTGTGAGAAAGAGAAATGGAGACGTTCATGGAACTATGAAATTGATGAAACTCTAGACCAATTCAACCTGAAGCCGACAGATCCTGATGACATTGGCTGTGCGGGCTGTAATCAATAATTGAGTAAGGATTAATGCGTTTGAAAAACATGACATCATTTAAACATCTCTCTAGCACTCTGCTTTCTCTTTGGTTATTGACCCTTCCCCATCAGGAAGCATTGGTGGCTCAAGCGCTTCCTCAGAATCAACAAATTCCTGCGCCGCCACTCCCCGTTTTCATTACACCGACTACTCCTATTCCTCTGAATTCTCCTGTCAGGCAGGCCCTAGAACAAGCCAACGCTGTGCTAAATGACCCACGCACAATCCGAGAGATCTCCTTAAATTTCAATAACGTCCCCATCATTGAATACATCAGATATGTCAGCCGGATTGCGCAGCAGAACTTCATTTTTGATCAAGATGAGCTTCAATTCAATATCACCGTCGTCTCAGAAGACCCCGTCTCCATTGACGATTTGATGGCAACGCTTCTCCAAGAGCTTCGCATCCGAGACCTCCTCGTCCTTGAACAAGGCGGCAACCTGCTGATCTACCGCAACCCACGGATCAAAATCCCTGCTCGCATTATTTCAGGAGGAACAGAGCCTCTTTCAAGTGAGAAGTCAGAAATCGTCACCCGCATCTTCGAGCTCAACACCCTCGACCCTGCAAAAGCGAGCGAGATTGTCAAACCGCTTCTTTCTGATGACATTTCCGTCGAAGTACTACGCGACAGCAATAAACTTATCGTCACCGATTTTGTTGGCAATGTCAACAGCATTGCTGAGCTTCTCAATAACCTCGATGCACCTAACAGCGGCATCCAGATTGGACAATATGTTGTCCGCAACGCCTTTGTTGATTCTCTGGTTGAGCTCGCTACTCAAATTATCCAGCCCATCACGCAGGGGAATCCATTTACCCTCATCCCGCACGCTGCGAGCAACAGCATTTACGTTGTCTCGAATGACTATATCGTACAAAAAGCCATTGCCATCCTCCAAAACCTCGACATGAATGAAGGGAGAACGAAAGTCCTGACACTAGAAAAACTCAATCTGGAACACGGCCCTGGAGTCTCTTCACAAGGGACATTCAAGAAAGAAGAAAAGACGCGCGGACCCGCTGGAGTCCTTGGCTCGCAAGGGGCACCACCACCAAGACCGAAAGAAAATCTCCCCCCAGGCCAGGCGACAAGCTACCCTTTGGAAGGCGTTGGGGGAGGACCTAAAGTCGGAACACTTCCCGGTAACTATCCTTACAGAGGGGGTGGAGAACTCTATAGAGAAGGCAGAGCTCCAGGGATTCCTGGAACCTATTCTCAAAACTTCGTCTCTGCAAACTACCCCCTTGGAGAGATTGGCTCTGAAGGGCAGTTCGTTGCCCCTCGAATCGGACCAGATGGCTATCCCATCGGACCTGCCAGAGGCGGCCCCTATCCAGGTGGAGCCATTACCTCGCAAGGATTCTATGAAGGGCCAGAACAATATTATCCCTATGGTGTTCTAGGATCGGAAGGGCGCCCTGGAGAATATTTTGAACGAGAAGAATTTCTCCCTGGTGAAATTACCTCCGCTCCACATTGGCTCCGCGAGCTCCCGACAGGTGAGGTTGAACAGACTCTCTTTTACTTCTATAAGCTCAGATATCGCCGAGGAGATCAGCTCGAATTTACTCTGCGCCGCATTGCGAATACGATGCAGATAACAGGAGCGGGAAATCCCGAGCTGATCTCTGTCATCAATAGCATCCAGTGGCTGGAGTCGACAAACTCGCTCATCTTTACCGGAACGGCTTCTGCTCTTGATAAAGCGCAAGAACTTGTACTGGCCCTCGACACTCCGTTAAGACAGGTTTTCATCGAAATGCTCGTTCTTGAAGCAGACCTTAATGATTCGTTAAGCCTAGGGGTCGATTGGATAACAGACTTCGGTGGAGGAGGCACGAATGGTGCACAGGCTTTTCAAGGTCCTGCTGGTTTGCTCGGGCAAGCAGCGGCCAAAACGAATTTGTCTACAGTTCCTCCTACGCTGCCTTTTTTTCCTACTAACCAACTTGCTAATGGGGGATATGCTGGAACAATCATTGGAACACATCTGACCCATAATGGAACCCACTTTGCAACGATTGGTGCTTTAATTCAAGCAATCCACGCTAATACAAAGATCAACATTTTGTTAAATCCTAAAATTGTGACAGAGGAGAACATCACTGCAGAAGTTTATGTAGGCAGTGTAGATCGCTACAAGACTCAGTCTATTCCGAACGATCTTGGCACGCTTGTCACTAATAATTATCAGTATCTTGATGTTGGAACAATTCTTCGAGTGACTCCACAAATTAGTGATAACGGTATCGTCACGTTAGATATTATTGAAGAAAGGACAACACCCAATCCCAATTTAACCAATGCTTTTCCTACAGACAAAAATCCTTCCGATTTTAACCTTATCCCCGTTTTGACTAAAGATCGTACTGTGACGAAAGTCCATGTGCCAAATGGTTGTTTTGTTGTGTTGAGTGGTATGATTAATGAAACTGAGGCGCGTCGCGTATTGCAGGTTCCTTGTTTGGGAGGAATTCCAATTATTGGGGCAATATGTAAACAAAAAGCTGATATAGTTTCTAAACAAAATGTGATGCTCTTTATCAGACCTATGATTTTAGATACCGATGATGATTTAGAAGATTTGACAAAACGTCAGCAAGACGTCTATTGCGAAAAATCGAAATTTAGAAGAGCTTGGAATTATGAAATTGATGAAACACTAGATCAGTTTAACATCAAACCAGCAGATCCTGATGAAATTGGGTGTGCAGGATGTGATCAGTAGTATCTCTCTAATAAGAGGAGTAAGGTTTGCTGCACCGGAGTCATCCGATGAAGCTAAAATGAAAAGCTTCGTATCTTTTGAGTAGATCTTAGCCATGTCCAAACCTAATCATTTCCTAGGCTTTCAGGAAGCGGAGTAATTCTCCAATTAACTTTTAGAAAGCTATATTTTGAAACCAGGGGAGTAAGTTGTTTGAAGAGCCTCAGAGCAGGGTAAAGAAAGAATAATAAAAAATTGCGGTATTAATGCTTAATTTCTTTTGAGCCTTAAAAATCCATTAGTTATCTATTTCGAAAATAAGCTTGGAATAGTTAAAAACAATGTAGATATTGAACAAAATAAACAGCTCAGCATATGCGAATTTCGATTAATGAAATTCGCATATGCTGTTCAGTTATTATTTTTTGCATATCGAATATGACAAAATTAACATAAAGGGCATCCGGAAAAGCATGCTGTTGCTTGAGCTGTAAGGGTAGTAGCCTGGTTAGGTTTCGGTGTATCGTTAGATTGATGAGTCTGTAAACCAATATTGTGTGGATCATTTTCGATTTGTATTTTGTTTGTTGTTGTTAAAAAATTCGTGAATTTTTGTGGTTCATTTGTGTCTGCCATGAGAGATTCAATGACATTTTGATTCAAATTAAAATCGTGTTTATCGCCACTCTTAGGTTGATGTAGAGACGATTCTATGGCTTGAAATGGTTGAACTGTACTTGTCTTGGTCATGATTGACTCCCTATTTAGAGGATTTTTTGATTAAATTGAGACCTTGGCTTTGCTTAGGTCTTCCCATTTTTTTAGGTAGTCGACAAGATCGAAGTGAATATTTCTGGTTTGTATTGGCTTGTCCACATGGAGCTCTACCCGCATCCACCATACCTTATCGATCGGATTTCTTCAATGAAATTTCAGAAATTTTTCACGATTTTTTCAATTAGTTATCTTTCAATGACATAAGCAGTGATTTTTTTTTGAAAAAATCAGATTACTGAACAAATCACATAGTTGTAAAGTTTCCCTTCATCTCATTTAATGAAGATTTCGAACCCTGTCGCCGATAGGTTCTCATTCTGAATTTTTATCCAAAGTAACTTTTGATTTGCAAAATTCAAATCGAAAATATATATGTTGAATTTATGATAGATTCTTTTGTTAAGTACCGCTAAGAGTCTGTATTTCTCTTGGCGGTATTTTTTTATCTTTCTTTCCTTCCTTCTGTCCTTATTTGTCACATTCATTAATTGGATTTTTGCCCCTCCTTGACCTTTCTACAAGAGGTTTGAGCTTTGCTCGTTGAAATTTGGAATTGTAGCAAGCATTAAAATAGTTCTTGAAAAAAGATGATGTTGCTCATGGAAGGGGGGGCTTAAATAGATAGTGAGAAATCATATAGATTGGAAATGCCCTTGAATTTATTGGTGAGTGGCTAACCTTCTCAGGGGAATGTGACGATTTTTATGAAGGGTTCTCTGGAGTAACCCTCAGCTGATCGCTGCATAAAGCTTTCAGCATTCTATACACAACCCGCAAATAACATGAAAGCAGCAATCATTGGCTCAATATAATAACAACTATTCAGAGCCTTATCTTTTTGAGCAAGTCAATGAACAATCATCCATCATTGTGATCCAATGTCTGAATCTCTAGATAGGCTGGGTGATCTAATTCGGGTGATGGCATGGATGATTAATATCATATAATATTTTCTATAAATCATATGTCACCTGATCCAAAAGCATTGAGGATGGGGTTTTTAGAGATTGGAGCGACCCATCAGGAGACTTGATAGTCTTATGATGGATCGCTAGAGAATTGAGCAAACGGTGTATCTAGTCTAGCATCAACTAGAAGCAGTCTTTGGAGAAGATATTCCTGCAAATTTGATAGCTAAGGCTCCATTCAGCTCAGCAGCTTGCTTAAAGAGTTGCTGTAATGTTTGTGACATTCTGCTGCTGAAAACGACAGCTTTAAGAGGGCAATCTTTTGAAGTTAAATGATCTACAAGAGGTTGTGCAGATGCATCGACGAAAGTAAAAGCTGAAAGATTACAACTGGTGATGTCTGAATGATCCTGAGAGAACCTTATAAAAGGTGTGGGATCGTTGACTTGCACACACGTTTTTCCGGTAGAATCTTTTCCAACAGTAATTTCCCTGTTCGAAAGGTATTCTGAGTATAGTTCGTCTGTCGGTTCTTTAGAGGAAAATGCTTGGTTAAAAAATTTGCAGAGCAACGGCTTAAATTTATCAGCAGCACTCGCCCTGCTTTGAGCGACAACTTGTCTTTGCTCTGCAACGATCTGCTCTCTGACTGCAATACTTGCCTGTAGTTTTTCAATATTTTCTTTACGTTGAGCCACGCTTGCGTCTAATCCATTAATTTTTGTTCGACTTCTTGCTATTTCAGCTGTTAGTTCGCCCGACATAGCTTTTTGTGATAGGCCAAGTTCAGCAATTCCCGCTGAGCATTTTTTAGAGGAGAATTAAAATTTGATTTCGTAAACTTTGGGCAACTTTTTAAGCTCAAAGGTCGATTATGTCTCTATT
>JAGVJP010000009.1 GCA_020051075.1 Parachlamydiales bacterium | reverse complement strand
CCCATTTTTTCAGCGCGAAGCGTTTGGAGTGCGGAAGTCCTCTTCCGCTTTATCGACGAACAGCATTGATAAGAGCTTGTGGATAAATTATAGTTGGTTTTAGGCGATAGTACAAGATGTGGGTAAGCTTGAGGGAAAGTAGGAGATACTGAGCGCTGCGCGAAGCGGTAGAGAAATTCAAAAGACACGAATGTCCAAAAAATTGATCTAGAATAAAGCGAAAGAAGACTTTCGCACTCCAAACGCTTCGCGCTGAAAAAATGGGTAATGGTAAGGCCGTCAGGCCTGGGAATACTCAAACCCCACTGATGAGCCCTGAAAGGGCAACACATAGTTATAGGTAAAAGGAGTTTTTATCAATGCCTCACTACGACTACATTTGCGAGCTTTGTGGATACAAAGAAGAGATCTTACAAAAGATCACGGAAGCCCCCCTCTCTACATGTCCCCAATGCAAACAATCCAGCTTTAAAAGGCAGATAGGCCGAGGCGTTGGATTGCAGTTCCAAGGCTCGGGGTTCTATATCAACGACTATCAAAGTCAATCGACATCCCCTAGTTCTCAACAAGAGAACTCCTCGTCTAAACCAGACTCTGCAGGCGGCTGCGGCTGCGGCAAAAACTCATGCGGTCAATGAACTCTGAAATCAATGCCTTTGCTGTTTAATAAAAGCTATGGACAGTGCTGCATGGACAGACATTGATCTTAGGGCCTTTGTACCTGCTGTTTAAAAAATTTGCCTTTCAGCCATAAAGAAACATTCACTAAGCTGATCAAAACAGGGACTTCGACTAAGGGTCCGACAACTGCTGCAAAAGCTTGACCAGAGTCAATGCCAAAGACAGCAATGGCTACTGCAATGGCAAGTTCAAAGTTATTCGAGGCAGCTGTAAAACTCAATGTTGTCGACTGCTCGTAATTCGCTCCAGCTTTATACGACAGATAAAAAGAAATCAGAAACATGATAAGAAAATAGAGGCATAAAGGAAAGGCAATGAGCATGACGTCAAAAGGGAGTTGTACAATATACTCTCCTTTAAGAGAAAACATGACTAAAATCGTAAACAACAAAGCAATCAAGGTGATGGGTGAAAGAAGCGGCATTAACCGATTTTCAAACCACTCATTCCCTTTGGCTTTAATGCCTATCATTCTTGTCATCACGCCTAACAAAAATGGTATCCCTAAGTATATCAAAACACTATTGGCAATTTCTCCAATCGAGATATCAACTACGCGTCCATTTAATCCAAATAAATCAGGTAAGATGGTGATAAAAAGATACGCATAAACTGGGAAGAAAAGAATTTGAAACACAGAATTGAAAGCCACAAGGCCCGCACAATACTCTCTATCTCCTTTTGCGAGATCATTCCAGACAATCACCATTGCAATACATCGAGCAAGCCCGATTAATATCAAGCCAACCATGTAATCTGGATGAGCTGGAAGAAAAATAATCGCTAAAAAAAACATGAGGACAGGGCCAATCAACCAATTTTGGATCAAGGAAAGGGTAAGTACTTTAAGGTCTTTAAAGACTTGTCCCATCCTTTCATATTTGACTCTGGCAAGTGGAGGATACATCATCAAAATTAGACCGATCGCAATAGGGATATTCGTTGTGCCATATTGAAATTGATTGATGACAGTGCGGATATCCGGATAAAGATATCCTGTTCCAACGCCAATCAGCATGACTAAAAAAATCCATAGCGTTAAATAGCGATCTAAAAATGATAAACGATCAGTCATAACATTCCGCCGTTAGAGATTGTAATTGTCCGTTTTGCCCTCTGAGCAACCTTCATATCATGTGTCACCATGATAATGGTGCGGCCTTCATGATTCAGCTCTGTCAAAAAGTTGATGACAAGTTGACTCATCTCAGGATCCAAGTTCCCTGTTGGTTCGTCAGCAAAAATAATCGCAGGATCATTAGCCATCATTCTAGCGAGAGCAATGCGCTGTTGCTGCCCCACGCTCAGTTCTGAAGGGATGTGTCCCATCCGATCGCCGAGTCCAACCCTTTCTAATAAGGCTTGCGCCCGTTCCTGCTGTGCGTTTTCGTCTACTCCACTCAAACATAAGGGAACTTGCACATTTTGTATCGCCGTGAGATAAGGAATCAAGTTAAAAGTTTGAAAAACAAAACCCATTTTCTTTTGTCTCAAACGCGCTCTTTCATTTGAGTTTAAATCGTAGAGAGAATCTTCATCGACGAAGATTTGTCCAGTCGAAGGAGAAAGCATTCCGCCTAACATCAGAAGCAGTGAACTTTTTCCGCTTCCGCTCGGTCCAATAATCGAAACGAAATCCCCTTTTGGAATACTCAGAGAAACATTATCAATGGCTCTGACTTCTTGGCCGCCTTTCTTATAAATTTTACTGACATTTTTAACTTTTATCATGATTATATCTCCTGTAAAACGATGGAAGGGTCAAGACGCGTTGCATAACGAGCTGGAAAATAGCTTGCAATGAAGGTGATCGCAATGGAAAGCCCTAGAGATAGTGGAAGTAAATTCCACATCGGGAGGACCGGAACACCTGCGACCAAAGGACCTAAAATAACCGCGAGAATGCTCCCAAATAAATAGCCGCCAATGCCGCCAATCATTCCTAACACTAATGCCTTCAACAAAAAAACTTTAAGAACCGTTGAGGAGCTTGCTCCTAACGCAACTAAAGTCCCAATTTCTCTTTTCCTCTCATAAACATTGTTGTACATGTCATTAGCAATACTTGCTCCTCCGATAGCGATAATGATAACCAAAAAGAGGGTAGAGAGGCTTTTCATGAGCTGATTTGTACGCACTTGTGTGTCTACAATTTGTGAAATTGTTATCACTTTAGCATCGGGAAGTAAGGTATTGATCTTGCTAATCAATCCTTTTGAGATCTGCTCGCAACAGCCAACAACTTCTATGGCATTAACAACAGCGCCTTTACCTGTCAATTCCTGAACTGTGTGCAAGTGCGCAAAAATACGTGAGTCATCAATTGTTCCTGTCTGTGGGAGGATAGCAGAAACTTTGAATGGCGAATCCAACATGGCTATTTCGCTTCCTTCGGCCAAATTTAATTTTTTAGCAACATCTGACCCCACAAGCACCTCATCAGACTCTAAATTTCGAATGACCCGCTTGCGAACCAACGTCTCTTTAGGCGTATTGTTCGTTAAACCAAAGATGTCTGTGACATTCCCGCAACTTTTCGGTCTGGAGAAGATGCCAGCGCCCTGCCATGATGCTTTACTTTCAAATTCATTCTTAGGCAGAATTCCCGTTAAGGTCACTTGAGTGTTGTTGATGTTTACGGGAACAGAAAGCTTTGGAGAAAGATTGTCTAGCCCTTCTAAATTAGATGTTGTCAAAAGGGTCACATATTCTTCTGGAAGCTCTCCAGATTGCAAATCTGCACTGTAATAATCCACTAAGGTGGCTTCAGGATGCAGAATAAGCACATTGGCACCTAAAGCATCGAGCTCTTTTGCAACGGCTTTTTCTGAATAGGTCGCAAGAGTATTAATCGTCACAATCACGGCAATCCCTAATATGATGGCAAGTCCGCTTGTGATGAGCTTATTTTTGCGCTGGACAAGCTCTCGAAAAACTAAAGTCGTCAACTTCATCTTATTTTCTCCTTATGTAAGAATAGATTATTTACATTTTCCACCAGGACAGCAACCGGATGGACCGCATCCGCCAGGTCCACAGCATCCAGAAAAGGCATTTTGCAAATCAGACATCATGCGATCTTTGCTTGTGGCGCCTTTATACTGCCCGATCGTTTCAGCCGGGGGAGCAATCAACACCGTTGTTGCTTCTGTGGAATGGGTATCAATAGCAAGTTGATTTAAAAATCTTTGTTCCTGAACATCTGAAGGATTAATCATAATGATCTCAGTAGCGTTTCCAAAACGAGCATCGGCTTTAAAATCTTTGACTCCTTTGAGAGCCGCTTCGTTGCCGACCGTTCGTTCATTTTGCATGCATAAAAAGACAAGCTTCTTATCTTGCAGCGCTCTTAAACATTTTGCCATTCCAGGAGATACCAAAGAGTCAATCAGTTGTTGTTCAGTAAAAGAAGATGAAAAACCGCCTGTAATAGCCCCATTGGGAGCCAAAGCCAATACAAAAGGCATTGGAGAGCGATTTAGATCAAATTTTTCTACGATCGGCCTTTCAGATGGATCGTTTGCCATCACTTTAACAGCAATGGCCTCGTTGCCAATTTTCTGCATCGCTTGGTCAAATACTTTCTGAGAATGCATCGTGCGTTCATTTTGATCTTTATAAAAGAAGATAAAAAGATGTTTATTTTCTTTTGCTGCCCGTTCGATTGCAGGCATTCCTTGCTCAGCGACTAATCGAGGGGCAGAAAAAACAAGAAGGCCGAATAAGATAAACTTTATTAGACGCATTTTTCACCTCTTAAGATTGCTTAATTTGATAAACTTTTTCTTTGATTTTGCAGATCTCTTCTGCAATAGACTCTAATCTCTTTAAGTCTTCAATGAAGATAGGATATTCCTGGCTGCAATCTTGCAGACATTTGAGGTTGCTTTCAAGCTCAGGACAGGTTTGCTTTGAAAGCGAATAAAGCATCCAATTTTCGTGGCGCGTTGCTTCCACCATCTCACGCTCTTTCATATAAGACAGATGTTTGGAAATTTTTACCTGCGGCAGCAGTAAAATATGCTGAAAGTGAGAGACACAAAGAGGGGTTTTTGAAAGTAAATTTAAAATTCTAAGACGAGTTTCGTCACAAAAACATTCATAAATTTGAATGAGCTTCATCGATCTTTTCCTGTTAGAGGGTAAGGATCAAAAAATTGACTTCATCAACATTTTGATCTGTTACCTTCCTTATATTCCTAATACGGAATATACCGCAAGAAGAATATTTCTCACTCCAATCAGGATGAACAGAACAGGCACCATCTCAACTGCCCAACATAAAAAAACAGGATAGGCAAGATCGCTTCGCGGCAGGATAAGCAAGATAGAAAACTCAGGGAAACATAAAAAAATAAAAGAAAAATCTATCTCCTTTTATCATTACTATCTTTCTTATCCTGTCTATCCTACCGCGAAGCGATTCTGCTTATCCTATTAACCTTGATTTGGAAGAGTGCTTGTTACAGCATGTGCGCTACAATCTTGTTCATCTTGTGCTTAGGACCGGATATGGACAAAATCGATGAAGCCTTTAGCAACATCCACATACTTCAACTGAACTGAAACTTTATCTCCAACCTTCAGTTTTTCAAAACCCTGAATGATTTTACCTTCGACCGCAGGTTGGAAGATGCGCACCCAAGTGCCTTTTTCACCTGCACCGGTAATGATGCCCTTAAAAACTTTTCCTATTTGTGAAGATAAAAGCAACGCTGCGGCGGATTTGTTTATCTGCCTCTCCACCTTCATTGCAGCATCTTCTTGTTGGCTGCAATGTGTTGCAAGATGATACAATTCCTTCAATGTATATGGAGCTTCTCCGCCCTGTAAAAAAGCTTTATATTGGCGCTGTGTAATCAGATCCGGAAAGCGGCGGTTTGGAGCTGTAGAATGTGTGTAATCCGATAAAGCAAGGGCAAAATGTCCTATAGATTCTTCTGGATCATTTTCTACAATGTACTCACCTCTTCCAAGAAGTTTAATGACTGTCAAAGAAAGATCTGGAAAGGTGTCGGGATCGGCTTTTTTCCTCTTTATCAAAAAAGCGTCTAAAGCCTTGGAATCGGGCTCCTCAGGCAGACCTTCCCCATAAGTTTGGGCAATTTCCACAATCCGATCCCAATATTTGGGAGCACGCACAACGCGGCGCAGATTGGCGATTTTGGCTTCACTAAATTGCTGAGACATTGACCGATTCGCGGCGATCATAAATTCTTCTATCAGTTGGTGCGCAAAGTTGTGAGCAGCTAATTGAATCACAATCTGCTCATCGCTTGCAATTTTGACTTCGGCCTCGGATGACTCTAAGGTTAAAGATCCCTCCTCATGGCGCTTCTGCTTTAATATTTGCGCTGCTTCATGTTGAAGCTTGAGATTCTCCTCTAATCCAGCCACTTGTTTAACTTTGTCTGGAATGGCGTTATTCCCCTCCAACCATCCACCGACGGCATTATATGTTAATTTTGCATAGTTATGCACGATCGCTTGAAAAATAGAAGAATTTTCAATATCTCCCGCTTGATTGATTTGAACTTTCACAACCATAGAGACGCGGTCTTCATTTTCATTCAATGAGGTTAAATTCGTAGAGAGTTTTTCTGGCAGCATTGGGAATATTCTTGCAGGCGTATAAACTGATGTCGTATTTATTCTTGCGTGTATGTCTATGGGGGAATCTTTCTCAACTAAGGCACCCACATCTGCAACAGCAATCCATAATGTCGTTCGTTGATCAGCCCCTTTCTCGGCATAAGTTAATTGATCTAGATCGAGTGAATCGTCATTATCAATCGAACACCATAGCAGAGAACGGAGATCAACATATTTTTGGGATATGGGAGCTGGATCGGTGATTTGAGAGAGTTGCTGAAGCTCTTCCTTAGAAAATTCAGGTTGCAACCCTTTTTCTTGCATAATTTGATTAGCCAACTGAGCGAGATCCACCTTAACGACCATCTTTACAACCTTTTGTTAATCTTGATTCTTCAGCACTAAACTAAAATCTAGTCAATAATTTAGCAATCGAAATCCCATCAGATTTTGGACAATGAAATGCAGAGACAGGATAGGCAAAAGGGACAGAACAGGATAGGCAGGATCGCAAGCGGCAGGATAGACAGAATAAATAAGATAAAAAAACCGATCTTTATTTTATCATCACTATCTTGCTTATCCTACCGCTTGCGATCCTGCCTATCCTGTTCTGTCCCTTTTGCCTATCCTGTTATCTTGACTTGGATGAGCTCGTGTAACAGTTTCACAACAACGGCAAAGTCATCGTGCTCTGTTTTTGATATTTACCGTTTCTATCAGCATAGGATTGCAAACATCTTTCCTTGCCTTCAAAAAAGAGCACTTGAGCAATTCCCTCTCCAGCATATATCTTGGCAGGGAGCGGTGTTGTATTTGAAATCTCCAGGACAGCATAGCCTTCCCAACCAGGTTCAAAAGGGGTGACGTTGACGATGATTCCGCATCGAGCATAGGTTGACTTCCCCACACAGATGGTGAGAACATTCTCAGGGATGCGGAAATACTCCATCGTCATGGCCAAAACAAAGCTGTTTGGAGGGATAATGCAAAAGTCATCTTCTATCTGAACAAGGCTTTTCATATCAAAGTGCTTAGGATCGACAATCGAACCATAAACGTTGGTGAATATCTCGAATTTGTTAGAAACGCGAATATCGTAACCATATGAAGAGACCCCATACGAAATGATTTTTTTGCCGTTATCAGAACGCACTTGACTGTCCACAAAAGGCTCAATCATCTTCTCTTGACGACACTTTTCTATAATCCATTTATCCGAACAGATACTCATAATTCCTCCCAGTTTAAGGCCCCAGCTTTTTGATATTCTTGAACGGTTGTTTCGAAGAAGTTCTTCGCTTTTGGCAAATCTATCAACTCGCTCATCCACTGAAACGGATTAAGCGATCCATATTGCTTTGGCAGGCCGATCCTTTCGAGACGTCTATCTGCAATATGTTGGACATAATCAGTAAAAAGAGAGGCATTTAATCCGATGATGCCCATAGGGAGGCAGTCGTTCGCATAAGCGATTTCCAATTTTACAGCTTGATGGATCAACGAGATCATTTCATTTTTGAACTCTCCCGTCCATATTTCAGGATTTTCTGCTTTAATACCATTAATGAGGTCGATACCAAAATTCAGATGAATGGATTCATCTTTAAGGATATATTGAAATTGCTCAGCAATCCCTGGTATCAGATTTCTCCGTTGAAAAGAGAGGATCATCGCAAATCCGCTATAAAAAAATATTCCCTCCATGATGATGTAATAACCGATAAGGTTGCGCAAAAATTCTTGTTTTCCCTCTAACGTTGTTGTATCGATCTTCCCAAAGACCAGAGATTCTGTAAATTTTATTTCGAACTCATCCTTGGCTTGAATCGCTGGGATCTCCCGATACATGTTAAAAATTTCCTTCTCATCAAGGCCTAAGCTCTCAACGATATGTAAGAACGTATGCGTATGGATGGCCTCTTCAAAAGCTTGCCGCAGGAGATATTGTCTGCATTCAGCATTTGTGACGTACTTAAAAATTGCAAGAACAAGGTTGTTTGCAACTAGACTTTCTGCAGTAGCGAAAAAACCCAGGTTGCGCTTGATAAGAAGTCGTTCTGCCTCTGTTAATATCGAAGAGCGCCAGATTTCGATATCTTTTTGCATAGCTACTTCCGAAGGCATCCAGTGGTTCATACAGCCATTGATATAATGCTCCCAAGCCCATTTATATTTTAATGGCATTAATTGGTTGACATCGACTTCATGGCAGTTAATTAACCGTTTTTCATCTTTGTTCATTCGTCTTTGATTCATTTTCTACTCCTTTATTGACAGGCATCGCATGAGGGATTCTCCAATGAACAAGCAGAGCGATTTAATTCGATGCTGCTTGACGCACTTTTATTTTTCATCCATTTTGGTTGTATCCCAAAGCGGTTTATATCAAGCGTTGACTTCTCAACCTGTGTTGCAGCTCGCGTTCTCAAATAATAAGTCGTTTTGAGACCGCATCGCCATGCAAGCTGATACATTTCATCTAATTTTTTTCCTGATGGATCACCAAGGTACAGATTGAGCGATTGTCCCATGTCAATCCACTTCTGCCGTCTCGCAGCACAGCGAATTAACCAGTCGACGCCTATTTCAAATGCTGTCTTGTATTTCTCGCGTACTCTGACAGGAATGCGATCAATTCCTTGGATGGATCCGTCTTCGTATTTGAGTTCATTAAGCATATCTTGATCCCAAAGGCCTAATGCTTTCAATTCTTGAACCAGTCGCTCGTTAACATAAGTAAACTCTCCTGACAGGTTGCTTTGGACATAAAGAACACCATAAAGAGGTTCTATGGACTGCGACACATTAATAATTTGACTGATCGTCGCTGTTGGTGCAATGGCCATGACTTGGCTATTGCGCATCCCATATTGTTTTACCAAAGCTCTTAGAGGCTTCCAGTCCATTGCAGCACTGCGATCGACTTCAAGAATTCTCCCTCTCTCTTTCTCTAAAAGGTCGACTGTATCTATGGGAAACAATCCCTGATCCCATAGCGAGCCTGAATACGAGGCATAAGCTCCCCTTTCTTTGGCTAACATCGCCGAAGCTGCAATCGCGTAATAGCTGATTTGTTCCATAGATCTGTCGGAAAAAGCTATCGCCTCTTCTGAAGCGTAAGGAATATCCAACAGATGAAGGGCGTCTTGGAAACCCATTAATCCCAGTCCAATCGGACGGTGTAACGTATTAGCTCTCTTCGCTTCAGGGGTGGGGTAGTAATTAATATCGATCACATTATCGAGCATCCGCATCGCGATACCGATCGTTTCTCCAAGCTTGATGTCATCGATTTTTCCCTCTTTAATATGCTCTTTGATGTTTACCGACCCCAGATTACAGACTGCTGTTTCCTTGCTGCTTGTATTGAGAAGGATTTCTGTGCAGAGATTTGAGCTGTGAATGACTCCACAGTGTTGCTGTGCTGAGCGTATATTGGAAGGATCTTTCCATGTGATCCAAGGATGTCCCGTTTCAAAAAGCCTGGAGAGGATCTTTCGCCATAATTCCACTGCCGAAAGACGCTTAAAAAGTGTGATTTGCCCTTGCTTCGTTTGCAGTTCGTAATGAAGGTACTGCTCATCGAATTTTTTCCCATAAAGATCATGGAGATCAGGAACATCTGATGGATTGAAGAGGGTCCACTCTCCATCCTCTTCAATCCTTTTCATCAATAGATCGGGAATCCAAACTGCGGTATTCATATCATGAGCGCGCCTTCTCTCATCGCCAGTGTTCTTGCGAAGATCCAAGAAGTCTTCAATATCTAAATGCCAGATTTCAAGATAGGCGCACATGGCTCCCCTGCGTTTCCCCCCTTGATTTACTGCCAATGCTGTATCGTTGGCAATCTTTAAGAACGGTATCACACCTTGTGATGTTCCATTTGTTCCATGAATTCTCGCGTTAGTTGCCCTGATATTCGTCCAGTCGTTACCAAGCCCTCCAGCCCATTTTGAGAGCTTAGCATCATCAGAGATCATTTTGAAGATAGACTCCAAGTCATCTTCTACAGTAAGAAGATAGCAACTAGAGAGCTGAGGTTTGCATGTGCCGCTATTAAATAACGTAGGCGTCCCAGGGATATAACGAAAAGTAGATAGAATCGTGTAAAACTCTATCGCCTTTTCCTCTTTATCGCTTTCATTCAGAGCCACGCCCATTGCCACACGCATCCAAAATGTCTGCGGCGATTCCATATGTCTGCCTTCAATATGCAAAAGATAGCGGTCATAAAGCGTTTGAAGGCCTAGATAACTAAAAGAAAGGTCTCGAGAAGATTCTAGAGCCTCCGCAAGTTTTTCTAAGTTAAATTCCCCAAGTTTGGCATCTACTCTCCCAGCTTCAATACATTGTGAAATCAGCCTTTTAAATGCCGATTTCATCTCTTCCCCTCTTTTCAAAAAGGGGACTTTTCGGTTAAATATTTCATGATCGAGTTTTGTTAGAAGAAGGCGTGCTGTCAGGCTATCGTAAGAAGGCTCTATTTCAATGAAACTTCTGGAAGTTAAAATAGCGACGTCTAAGATTTCCTCTTTAGTCATTCCATTGAACAATTGCCCTTCAATGGCCTTAATTAACGCATTTAAGTCTATGTGAGGAAGGAGATCCCTCGCGACTTCTTCAAGTATTTTCTTTAGCCGCGAGCGATAAAAGGGAGAAAATTGACCATTCTCCATCTTAACCTGAGTCAGCTCTCCGTCACCCTCGTGATTTAATTCTCTTGCTTTTGCCCGATTTTGCCTATAGAGGATGTAATCTTTAGCAACCGCATAAAAACCTTGGCGCATCAAAATTAATTCAACAATATCTTGAATCCATTCGACATCGATCGGATCGCTTTTTCTAGCCCCATCCGCGATTTTCTCAATGACTTCCTCAAAAATCTTATCGACGGTTTCCTTTTGGGAAAGGTCGAGAACATGATCTTTTGGCATTCCCCATTCTTTAGTACAGAAAGCGGCTGCGATAGCGCGAAAGATTCTGTTCTCATCGAAATCGACGATGGAACCATTTCTTTTGCGAATTTTGACTGAAATTATCTCTTGAACTTGTGTCATGCTTTTTCCTCGAATAATAAATCATTGACTCTTCCAGCGTATTCAAAAACGCTGTCAAAAAAAAGGCAAAAGCATTCGGAAAAAGGTAACGGTTCACGGGGGTGCAAGCCTTCCAAAACGATGTTTGAATGGATGAGAAGCGGAGAAATCGACGAAATTTATAGTTTTTTACTATTCATGAGCCGATTTCTGAAGCAAATAACCATTCAAACCCATTTGGGAAGTGCCTACACCAACATGAACGGTTACAGAAAAGAGCTCAGACAAGCATATTGCAAAAATGCAATGATGCATATAATGAACGTCCATTTCCTTCCCCTCGAAGGCAATAGCCATGTGTTTATCATTAGCAGGTCTTCGGACTCGCAGACATTCCCTAAGGATTCCTACTATTTGCCGCTTCCCAGTGGCTTTTTCAGCACCAGTGCTCATTGGCAAAATTCGTTTCTGCATACCGCTACGTGGGGTAGTCCTGGATTCACACCAGGTTCCCTTTTAAGACTCATTCTATTTTCTAGATTGAGTCACTAACAATGGGGCTGATGGTATTGGAGTTTGTCTAATTTATCAACGAAAAGTTTATCTCTTTGAAAGTGAATAACTTAAAACGCTTCCGTTTTGAGATATCTACTCTTTGAAATTCAATGCAAAATGATGACCGATGATCTTAAAGCCATGGTTTAGATACAGTCTATGAGCATCGTGCCGCTGAGGACCGCTATCTAAATGAACCTGATCACATCTCGCCTCTTTGGCCTGATCGACCACCCATTTTAACAACATACCTCCGTGGCCGCTTCTCCGCATGCTGGAATCGGTAATTAAATCGTCGATGTAGAGCACCTTTCCCCAGGCTAAGAACTCAAGAAATCTGAATCCTGCAAGGGCTCTGACTTCATCACCATCCTGTGAGTATGCTAAATGGTATCCTTCCGCTAATTGACGTTGAACCTGCTCCACAAAAGCATCTTCTTCTGTCAAATGAGGACGGAGTTGTCGCATGATTTTAAAGCATGATCGAATTTGTTCAGCGGTGTGCGCTTTTTGAATCCTTCTATTTTTCATGATTGCGGTCTGCTCCATTGAATGCTCCCAAATTGAAAAGAAGTATACCAGAAATGGCAATTAGATCTAAACGGTACCATTTGCTATACTAATAACAAAGAGGAGATTGTGATGAATGAAGTGAACATTGAAGGACAAACCATCAAATCAACGAATTTTTCGAAGCAATCATTAGAAAATCACGACTACACTGGCTGTGCATTCGATAATTGTGACTTTTCCGAGTGCATCCTACGTCGAGCCAAATTCACTTCATGCACTTTTACGAGCTGCAACCTGAGCCTTGTGAAACTAGACAACTGCCGTTTTCAAGACATAAAATTTATAGAGTGCAAACTCGTCGGAGCTGAATTTTTTAGATGTGTCAAGACGTTCTTCTCAGCATCTTTTAAAAATTGTTTGATCCAATATTGCAATTTTTCAGACTTAAATATGAAAAATGGGATCTTTAGCGGGAGTAAATTAAAAGAAAGCCATTTCACAAACACCTGTCTGAATGGTGCCGACTTTAGTGATGTGGATCTATCAGGAACAGTTTTTCACAATTGCGACCTATCTAAAGCGGATTTCTCCAGTGCGACGCAGTATAACATTGATCCGCTAACAAACAAAATGAAAAAAGCCAAGTTTTCCCTCCCAGAAGCTGTTGGACTGCTACGCAGTTTCGATGTCACAATTGTCTAAAAGATCAATCGAATGATCCCAACTCTTTGTATTGCCATTTCAGGACTCACTGGAGAGGATGGACTGTCCCCAGGCGAGTGTGGTTAATTTTGGCGAGAATTTATCTACCAGAGGGAAGGACCAAAGTGCCTGAATTAATCCTGCCGTGCTGTCGCCCAGAACTGACCCTTGTCAGCTTACGTGTACTTGTCAACACTGTTCGTAGAAAAAGCGGAAGAGGACTTCCGCACTCCAAACGCTTTGCGAAGCCACATTTGTGTTACGCGAAGCGTTTGGAGTGCGGAAGCCCTCTTCTGCTTTTCGATGGTCAATTTTGAAAAAAAATCTGTAAGCGGATTAAAATCTGTTGTTGGCGATAGCTCACAAAACTGGTCAGGGCTAACTTTTACAACTACACTCTTGTGATTCCTTGTCCTTTTGCCAGAAAAATCTCGCCAAAAGTACCTACACTCATCCAGGCTTGTGCATCAGTTTTTTTATTTGTAGACAAAAAAGTATTTTTTAGACTACAATGTCTAACTACAAGACAAGGAATCTTCAATGAAAAACAGATTAGATCATTATACGCCCATAGCAGAAGCCATTACAGCCCTTTTCTTCCCACATGCCGAAGTGGTTCTTCATGATTTGAAGACTGGGTGCATCAGAGCCATTTTTAATAACTTCTCAAAAAGAAATGTGGGTGACGAATCTCTTATCGATGACGTTGACAAACTTATCGACTCTCAAAGAGTTTTTCCGCCTTATTTTAAAATCAACTGGGATGGAAGAAAAATTAAATCTGTGACGGCAGTGCTTAAAAGCCAGACAGGAAAACCCATTGTCCTTTTATGTATCAATCTAGATATTTCTAAATGGGAGGAAATGCATCATTTTATTCTCGATATGATCAAGCCCTCCATTAAAATGCCTGATTTTCTCTTCACCAACGATTGGCGAGAAAAAATAAATATCTACGTCTCAGCATACCTGAAAAGACACGCACTCCGCTTAGAGTCTTTAAATAAAGTTGAAAAACAGAATCTCATTCTTGCACTTCATAAAGAAGGAGCTTTCGAGACAAAAAATGCCGCTTCTTATATCGCTGATGTGCTCCAGATTTCGCGAGCGACCGTCTACAATTATTTAAAGGAAAGCAATGTTAATTCCGCCATTTAAATTAGAAGAGTTCTGGAAAAAATACGAATTCTCGGCCCCCTATTTGCTCTGCTGCTCAGATGCAGAAAGCTGGAAACTGAATGAAATCCTTGCCCTGGCAGATCCAGAAACAAAAGAGCTCTGGGAATCTTTGATTTTGGGCTACACGGAATCGCCGGGACTCCCCCTTTTACGCAAGGAGATTGCGAACCTCTATGACACAATCGAAAGTGATCAAATCCTTACTTTAGCAGGAGCAGAAGAAGGCTTCCTTCCATTGCAGATGCTTATGAAAAGGGTATTGCTTTAAATGTGATGACTAAAGCATTTGGTCTCGCTGGTCTTCGCATTGGTTGGATAGCCACTCAAGATGTTGATGTCTTACAGAGAATAGGCTCATACAAGCTATACACCTCTATCTGTAACAGTGCTACGAGCGAAATTTTGGCACTCATAGCGCTTCGAGCAAAAGATAAGATTTTGAAGAGAAATAGGGATGTGATGTTAGAGAATGTAAAAATCCTTGAAGCATTTATGGAGCGACACCAAAACCACCTGTCATGGACCCTTCCACAAAGCGGCACAATGGCAGTTGTACAACTTCTTCTTCCCATCTCTATTGAGAAATTTGCTGAGGAACTTGTGGAGAAGATGGGTGTATTGATTATGCCGGGCGTTGTTTTCGATCTCCCAGGTAATTTCTTTCGAATCGGATTTGGGAAGAAAAATATGATTGCGTCCCTTGATCGCTTTGAACAATTTCTTAGTAGTAAATAACGAGAGAAGTCATCCCTCCTAATCAGCAAGCTGATAATGAGAGAGAGGTCAGGCCTGATCTTTCCCTTCTACTATCTTTCCATCTTCCCCATTCTCAATTTTACAGAATGGGAATGATAGGAAGATAGTGGTCAGCCTATATGCTGGAGAGGAATTTCTAACATTGTTACCAAGAAATATTCACAATGGGTAAGAATTTTAAATAGGTTCTCTCTGTCTGAATATTGACCAGTCCAATTTGAACCCCTTGCAAGCAATGAGTATAGTTGACCAACCCTAACTGTAATCCTTGCACTGACTGAGCTGTATTAACCAAGCCAAACTGCACTCCGCTCACATCCCTCGCATAGTTGTAGATAAAGCCAGTTTGAAGACCTGTGAATTTATTGTTGATGATATTCACATAGCCATCTTGCCAACCTGTGAGGCTGTCTGCCATATTCACATAGCTGCTTTGAACCCCTTTAACTTTGCCTTCGACGTAATTGACAAGCCCTAACTGAACGCCATAGACATTTCCGTTGACCATGTTGCATAACCCGATTTGTAAGCCGGTAAGGTCGCATCTGACGCGGTTGAACAATCCAAGATCCAATCCTTTCATATTCGCATTAACCCCATAGATAAGGTTCAGCCGCAATCCGGCAATTGAAACATTTTCATCAACAATCTGAGCTGGATTGAATAGCGAAAGTTGAAAAGGCTGCCAACATTCGCAGCAGTGACACTCGTCGCATTCGCACTGATCATAATAATTATTTTCAAAAGCAGTTAAAGAAATAATGTTTGACAATATAAAAATTGACAAAATTAAATTAAAAAATTTATTCATAGTTACCTCCAATTGTTAATTCGTAAAAGAATTCATCTATTTGATAGAAGTCGTTCATTTTTAGCAAATGGTATTTTTGTAAATGATCAAAACGTCGCGGTGCTGTTATGACAAGGGAAAATAGTGATGATAAGTTGTGGAAGGTGTGTTTTATTTTCTTGAAATATTGGACGTTAATAGCTTAAAAAGTCCTTATGTCTCTTTGAGGTAATTGCATAAGTCGGGTCAGAACCAGTTCCATGAGCTATCGCCAAAAACATCTCTTAAATGCTCGCAAGGACTTGGCAAAATGGTTCGTTGTAAAAGCGGAAGAGGACTTCCGCACTCCAAACGCTTCGCGAAGCCACATTTGTGTTACGCGAAGCGTTTG
>JAGVJP010000066.1 GCA_020051075.1 Parachlamydiales bacterium | reverse complement strand
TTTGATCATCCAACATTAGCAGCTGGGGAAATGGTCCTTCGGATGAGATCCCAGCGAAATGGCATGATTCAAAGTGATGCTCAATTTAATTTCATCGTAAACAAGGTTAGAGAGCTCGTCTGATCTTCCTTGTGACATCGAATATATTCTTGCAGCCTTTTTATGGGCTGCAAGAGCACGATTGCTGATCTCCTCCGATAATAGATTGTCTATGTAATTCAAAACCGTAAAATTTACAGGATAAGAAGGATGATGGGGCAAAAGGATATTCGCTATCCTGCCCTATCTTTCCTATCCTCCCTATCCCATACGCTCAGGCAAAGACCCCCAAAATGACTAATTTTGACGAGATGCCGGTATACATTGAACTCGAATCTTCTATGTGATAAAATGAATGAACGTGTATATAGAATTCGAAAGGGATTCTCCTATTTTAAGCACAGAATTTTCAGTACGCATGTTAGGGATGTATGCCAGACGACAATAAGCAAGATTTCAAGAAAGGTTTCTCAAATAGTTTTGTGTGGATGCTGTTAGCGATTTTTTTGTTCGCTCTCATGCTTCAAAACTTCATCGATACAAAATTTGCAAAGGTTTCGTTCAGCTATCAGCTTGAACATTTGGTTAACCTTCAGCTCATCCAACCTGAAGACAGCCGAAAAATCGCTTTGAATGATAACCTGGTCACCTTTAGCGGTAAATTTCGAGAGAGGCAAACAGATGAGGGAAAAGCCCGATATAAGTATTTGGAACTTCTAAATGCTAATCACGAGCTCAAATCTGAACAAGCGAGAATCAAAGAAGATTTGAAAGGGCTAAAAGCCAAAATTGACAACTCGGCAGCCTTATTTTTAGAGCTTAGCGGCATATCTATTCCAAAGGGAGGATATGTCATCGTTGACGACACCTACAACACACCTGACGAAGACAATAGCGTCGTAATTAAATCGCTGCCCGCGACCGCTAATATTGAAAGTCTTCCCACACTCCATTCAGAGTTTCTCCAAATTCAGAGAAATCCAACCGATCAATCCCTCAAAAACTTGGGCAATGGGATCAATCAGATTCTAAGAGTTTTTCGTTCCCCAACACTTGGGATCGGTTCGGAAAGCGTTAAACAAACGTTGAAGGTCATCGATACAAGTGTCTCCGATGCAAATGTGTCTTCGATGGCAGTTGCGGATAAAGTTCTGGTTTATGGTAAGGCTCTAGAATCTCTGCAAAATGTTGTCGATGAACTCAATCAAGCTGAAGATCACATCAAGCTTTCAAAGTTGCGCAGCGTTAGAAATTACAAAGAAACGTTAGATGAAAATATTCAGGTATACACTCGCCTAGATGACAATCAAATCCAACTTGATAAAGCCCGGCAAGCTGTTGCCAATGTCATCTGGTATTTCAACAACCAAGAGCTGACGACACGGGCGCTGGAAAAACAAGACAACGAAGTTTTTGGTCAGTGGTTTACTAAAGCAAAAGAAGAATGGGGCAATTTCCACAATAATCACGGCGGGATTTTCAGGGCTCCTGACCAGCCATTGAATTCCGTTTTAGAAAAAACGTTTAAGAGTGAAGAACCCTCGCCAAACTATTTCAGCTACCTTTTCACCTTCCTGCCAGTTTTACTCGTCTTCCTCGTCCTCTACCTCATTTTTGCAAGGCAAATGAAGGGAATGGGCAACACGGCGATGAATTTTGGCAAATCTCCGGCTAAACTTCTCAACAAGGCGGATAATAAAATCACCTTCAAGGATGTTGCAGGCGTTGATGAAGCTCTCGAAGAATTGGAAGAAATTGTAGAATTTCTTAAAAATCCTCAGAAATTCACCTCTCTAGGAGGAAGAATTCCAAAAGGAGTCCTCTGTATCGGTCCACCAGGAACTGGAAAGACTTTGATTGCTAAAGCAGTTGCAGGCGAAGCTGACCGTCCCTTCTTCTCGATATCGGGATCTGATTTTGTCGAGATGTTTGTCGGTGTTGGCGCTAGCCGGATCCGAGATCTCTTTGACCAGGCTAAAAAAGCAGCGCCCTGTATCATCTTTATGGATGAAATAGACGCTGTAGGAAGGCATAGAGGAGTTGGCATGGGAGGCGGACATGACGAACGGGAGCAGACGCTCAACCAGCTTCTTGTAGAAATGGATGGATTCGACACCAATGAGGGAGTCATTTTGATGGCAGCGACGAACCGTCCCGACGTTCTTGATAAAGCTCTGCTTCGTCCAGGCCGCTTTGACAGGCGGGTCATCATCGGTTTGCCAGATGTAAAAGGACGTTTTGATATTTTGAAAGTCCATGCTAAGAAGATCAAGATGGATCCAACAGTTGATTTGATGGCTGTCGCAAGAAGTACCCCAGGTTCATCTGGAGCCGATTTGGCCAATATCCTAAATGAAGCAGCACTCCTTGCAGCTCGGAAAGAGCGGACTGCTGTCACCTCTCAAGAGATGATTGAAGCAAGAGACAAGGTGCTTTATGGCAAAGAGCGGCGTAGCTTGGAAATCGATGAGAACGAGAAGAAGACAACAGCCTATCATGAATCTGGCCATGCCGTCGTTGGATTGATCGTCAAAAGCGGCGATCCTGTGGACAAGGTGACGATTATTCCGAGAGGAACATCGCTTGGATCAACCATGTATCTCCCTAAAAAGAATCGCTTAAGCTATTGGAAGCAAGAGCTGCATGAACGGTTAGCTGTGTTGATGGGCGGCCGCGTCGCTGAAGAGGTCTTTATTGGAGATGTATCAAGCGGTGCTCAAAATGACATTGAACGGGCCACTCAGCTTGCAAGAAGTATGGTTTGCAGATGGGGGATGAGCGAAAAATTGGGTACTGTCGCCTATGAAGAGGGTAGTGAAGGCTCTAACTATGGCTATGGGATGGAGCATCATGAGAAGCCTTATTCTGATGAAACGGCCAAAACAATCGACGGTGAAATCAGAAAGCTTTTAGAAGATGCCTATGAAGAGGCGCGGAAAATTATCCTAGAACATCGTGAATCTGTTGAATTAATGACAGCGATGTTGATGGAGTTTGAAACGCTTGATAGCGACGATGTGCTTGAGATTGTCATCAGCAAAAATTGGGATATAGAAAAGAAGAGGGCACGATTGAAGACGGCTGCAGATCTCTATAAGAAAGAGGGCATCACTCCGCCGCCTCCGCCTCCGCCGATTGACTCTACACCAAAAGAAGAGCCGCTGTCAACGTCGCTGGGATTCTCATCGACATAGAACCGATATCGTAGGATATTCGTAACTATTCACGCCTCTCCCTTTTTTAACGCAAAGGGGCACAAGAGGCGCAAAGACGCAAAGAGAAGTGACAAGGCTTCGGGTGGAAAGTTTTTTAAATGATCTTAAAAAACGAAAATATATTTGATTCCACAACTCTCTTTTGGTCTCTCGTGCGCGAAGTCAAGAGTGTAAAATTTTAGCTGATCAATCTATGTCATCGCATGATTCTCTATTTGCTATGACTCTATCAAGAGCATCTTGCAATTCTAAATCGGCAAAAGCTAATTCATCTTGCTTGCGATTTTCCTCTATTAGCACCATTCCAAGTCATGAGTCCCATGTTGGGTTTAGAAGCGTTTGCACGTTCGTGAATAATCTCTGCTGCTGTACAGCCTGTAACTGCATAGAGAAGTTTATTCTGTACTGTCTTATAAAAGTCCTGAGTCATTGGATGTTGAGGATCATAATCTGCGCTTAGGACATAGATGTCCTTGATTTTCTGATAAAAACGCTTCTCAGAAGTACGAATCGCACGAATACGATCTAATAACTCATCAAAATAGTCTGTTACTCCAGGACTACTTAATCGTTCGTCATCTATAGCAAAGCCTTTGACTATGTATTCTTTGAGTCGTTGTGTAGCCCATTGCCTGAATTGAGTGCCACGATGTGAACTTACTCGGTAACCAATGGCTATAATCGCTTCTAGTCGATAAAGTTGAGTTCGATATTTTTTACCATCAGACGCAGTTATTAAGGATTCCTTAATAACTGAATTTGGAGAGAGTTCGCCTTGAGAGAAAATATTTTTCAGGTGTATGTTAATATTTTGTGGTGTTGTCTGAAAAAGATCGGCCATTAGTTTTTGAGTGAGCCAAACAGTTCCATCTTCAAGATGGACTTCAATACGTTGACGACCATCTTCGGTTTGATAAAGTAAGATTTGACCTTGACTCATGTTTTGTTCTTCGAACATGGGAACTCCTAAAATCAGTCGATCTTCTTAATTTGACTTCATTTGAATCTTAAAAAAATGGCATTCTACCATAAATTGCGGATTTATAAAAACAAAAATCTTTGTACTGATAAACATGTGTTGAAACGATCATTCCCTCTTCATTAAGTCCTGCAGGGAATCTATTCGATTAAATACGGGGGAAATATCTGTGTGAGTACAAAAAACGTGATAAAATTCACGAAATTTCATGAAAAAACGTGATAAAAATAACGGAAGTACTTTCCCCTTTCTACGAAGCTCAAGTATTTCGGCACACCGCCCGGTTGCCATGTAAATTTCGACAATTTGTTTAAGTTGATTTGACGAGACTGAAAGTAATCTCTGACTTCAGATAATGAAAATGACTGTAGTCTGATCTCCGCACTCAATCTTCCATATAAATCTCCCCGATGATTGATCACTTTTTTGATCATCCAAGACGCTGCTGATCCACAAATGATCAGCAAAATGTTTGGTAAGCGTGAAGCATGTTGATTCCAGAAATAGTCTAAAGCCTGGAGAAATCCTGATCTTTCTGACGCGAGCCAGGGAAGTTCGTCGAAGAAGAGGATGATTTTTTGCGAGGGATTAATCGAATGAATTGTTTCTGTGAGTTGGTGGAATGCATCACTCCAATTTTTGGGTGTTGGATAATTGCCTTCAGGTTTGAATAATGCAACAAATATTGTGATTAACCCCTCAATTCAAATTCTTTCTTAAGGATATCATATATAAAGATATAAAAACAGAGATATTGCCTGATATCATAGGATATTCGGCATTAAGTGCTAAAAAAATGATGATATTGCCCGTTAAGTGGAAAAATTTGGCATAATATGATTTTAACGACAAAATATACTTAATCGACACTTCAGACATCTTTTGACCCCAAACTTACGTTTGTTCCTTTGCGTCTTCCCGTCTTTGCGCCTCTGCGTTTAAAAAATGGACCGCCCTGCACACACAGACGTCATAGGAGAGAAATTCACCTATCTTCCCTATCATCTTGCTTATCCTGCCGCTTGCGATCCTGCATATCCTGTTTGTCTGTGTTGGCAAGTTAAGATCTGCCTATCCTGTTTATCCTGTAGAGGGGCAGATGGCGGAACCGATTCTCAAGAGCGTTGCGCCCTCTTCTATTGCGATGAGGAAGTCGTTAGACATGCCCATCGACAAGTGTTTGAACTCGTCTGGGTTGTTCAGCAAAGGTTTCCATTGTTTTTTGCATTGAGATAATGTGGAAAAGCACTCTCGAATCAGAGTGGCGTCCTGGGTGAGCGGCGCTATCGTCATCAACCCTTCTATGGAGAGATTTGGCAAGGTGTTAAGTTGAGGCAACTGATTTTCCCATTCTGAAGGAGAAAGTCCCTGTTTCGTTTTTTCTCCGGAGGTGTTGACTTGTAAGAGAATTGACGTTCGAATGTTTTGACGTTCACTTTCAACGGCTATTTTTTGAGCGAGTTCGAATGAGTCGACAGAGTGGATCAGGTTGAAGAAGACGACGACTTTTGCAACCTTGTTCCGTTGGAGCGGACCGATGAAATGCCATTGACAGGGATGTGGAAAGTTGTGAATCTTTGGGAGGGCTTCTTGGAGGCGGCTTTCGCCAAACATCGTGCAGCCTTCTCGATAAGCACTCTCCATGGACTCCAGAGAACAATATTTTGAAACAAAGATGATGGAGATCTCTTGCAGAGACCTCCCACAGGCTGCGGCTTTCTCTTGAACGACCTTCTGCAATTCTTGAAAATGGGTGTTTATGGCCATTCTTCAGTGCGCAGACTTTTAGGTTTACCCATGATTTCCTGATAGATCACAAGGTTTTGCTTATGGGGCAATGTCCGAATGAGTTCTCTCGCTCGGGAGGGGTGGGTCTGATTTGCTGTTCGATTATATCTCTCCTCATAATCGGCAAGAACCGGCGATAACTGATGTTTTACAGGACGGGGAGAAGGGCGATGTTGTTGGGTTGATGATTCAATCGACGGAGAGGTTCTTCGCTGCTTATAACCGTGTTCTAGGCTTCGCTGCTGCTCAGTTTTGTGTGCTGGGAGCGGTCTCGGCCCTTCACCCTCTCTCTTCTTCTCTTTGGGGGATTTTTGATCCAACGCTGCTAATAATTTGACAAGAGGATCTTCGCGATCCTCATGATATTCAGGGGGCAATTCGACTTGTACACCTCTTTTTTGGCCGACGTGGCTTGTTGACTTCAAAAAGAGGAAGACAATGAAAGCGATAATAAAACCGACGATTTCAAGGGCAGACATCAATTAGGCCCTTTAGTTTCATTTTCTGGCTTTGCTATAGATTTTCGCATATCTGTGTCTGCTTGAATATTTTGGATTCGTTGGTAGTCCATGATGCCAAGTCTGCCGCTTCGGAAAGCTTCAGCCATTGCAAGCGGAACTGCAGCTTGAGCTTCAACAAGTTTAGCCTCCATGTCGCGCACTTTAGCGAGATTTTCTTGTTCCATGGCGACTGCCATCGTCCGTCGTTTTTCAGCTTCGGCTTTTGCAATGCGGATATCAGATTCTGCCTGATCGGTCCTTAATTTAGCGCCGATGTTTTCGCCTAAATTGATTTCGACGATATCGATAGAGAGGATAAGAAAGGCTGTAGAGGCGTCTAATCCTTTTTCGAGGACGAGTTTAGAGATCTTTTGAGGGGATTCCAGCACCTGCTTATGTGTATCTGAACCTCCAATGGCACTGACAATGCCCTCTCCAACGCGTGCAATGATTGTTTCTTCTGTGGCTCCGCCAACAAGCTGCGCGATATTGGTTCGTACAGTGACTCGAGCGCGGCAGTTTAACTGAATGCCATCCTTAGCAACACCAGTGATGTAGCTGCCGTGGCTAGGACAATCAATCACCCGAGGGTTGACAGAAGTTGCCACAGCGTCTTTAATGTCCCGTCCTGCTAAATCAATCGCGGTCGCGCGGCGCCAATCTAGGGGAATATTAGCTTTTTCAGCGGCGATAAGGGCTTCGACAACATTTGTGATGTGGCCTCCAGCGAGAAAATGTGTTTCAAGGTCTGCAACTGAGATCTCCTTAAGGCCGGCTTTGAATAAGTTGATCCTAGCGTTTACAATGATTCTGGGAGGGATTTTTCGCAAGCTCATCCCAATGATGTTGAATAGGGGTATTGGGGTCCCAGACACGAAAGCTTGAAACCAAAGGCTTAGGAATTTTCCTAAGATGCTGATGATAATAATCAAGATCAGTGCGATGACGAAGGCGATGAAATAGAAACCGAAGTTGACGGTGTCTGGAGAGATCTGCAAAAAATTGAGCATAAAATAACCTTATTTTTCTGTTGTGATATACCGGCATCAAGTCAAAATTAGGCATCTGGACTTGCGCGAAAGCTCCCGCGGTTGAACGATCGTAAATCACCCAATATTAAATCAATATGGGGTGATTTACGATCGTTTAACCCCGGGGCTTTGGCGCAAGTCCAGATGCCTAATTTTGACTTGATGCCGGTATAACCTTAACAATTAAGCTCTGTTCTTGTCCACTGACAACCAGCACTTTTTCTCCTTTTGGGATATAGCCAGTCAGAGAGATAGCCGGGTGCTGTTGTCCCTCAATAGTGATATATCCGCCTGGTTTTAAATCTGTCACTACAACTCCTGTTTTTCCGATCGCACTGACATCGAAGCTAGAAGCTTGAAATCCTTCTTGGTTGTGGTTCGAGTAGATGCTCCGATCTGGCTTTGCATGGACAATCCGCCATAGGGCAAAACGGATCAGCAGCCACACGCTGATCCCTGTTCCAACGAAGAAGAGCAAAATTGCAATCAGTGAAGAGCTCTGCGAAGCAAAAAGGAAAATCCCAGCAAAAATCGAAATGGCGCCGAGAACTCCCATCACAGCTCCTGGGAGGTAGAATTCGATGAGGATGAGTACCAATCCGATGAAAACAAGGAGGAATGGGAGCATCGATCAAACCTGCTGTTCGAATTTTTGGTTGATTTGTACGAAGATGACATTGCCTTCCAGATGGTGTACGACAACAGTCTGCCCAGCTTCAATGAATTCACCTGTGCTGATGGCATCGAAGATATTATCATTAAAAGTCGCTTTTCCAGCAGGTCTCAAGGGGGTTAAAGCTTGTCCAATACTTCCTGATGGAGGAAACTGGCTGGTGTCTCCAGCCGCGACATATCCTTTCGAAGCCTCTTGCTCATGACCTACAAGAACAAAAGGATTAAATGTTGAAAAACTTGGCAGCACATAACGTGCAAGAAATACGATAATGACACAACTAAAGATAAGCGAACCGCAAAGCCATGCTAGCCGTTGTAGAAGATATTCGCCGGCGGCGTTGACGGTTTTGGTGTCGTATTCAAAAGAGACTGAGTTGAGTCCAGGAAGGAGCATGCCAAAGAGTCCAATAATAAATAGAATGATTCCAAGGATGCCGAGAAGGCCGAATGTTGGCAAGATAAATAACTCTGCTAATATGAGCGCTAATCCGGTAAGGAGGATGATGACTTCCAGCCAATCGGCAAGTTCTAATGAATAGTTTGACAGGACAATAAGAAAAAGGGATATGGCGGCGACAAACCCTGGAAAACTTAATCCTGGATGATTCAGTTCGACATATCCTCCAACAATGAGTCCCATAAATAGCAAAGATGAGATGAGAGGAGTGGCTAAAAAGACAAAAAATCGGGTTTTCCAATCCATTTTATAAACATGCACAGTGGCTTGAGGGATTTCAGAAAAGAAAGGAGCTTGAAATAACAGCAGTTTCTGTGCGGGCCAGATCCCTGCATTGATCTCTTCGGTAGTGAGTTTAGGAAGTTTTTTCGGAGGGAGCATCAGATTTGCAACTCCATCAGCAATCAGTTGTTCTCCGTTGAGAGTTAAGAGTTTTCCTTTCTGAGAAATGATCTTGTCCGGAGTGTTACCCTTGAGTTGGATTTCACTTTCGTTATTCAGTTGAATGATTTTTCCATCTCGAGAGACGAGGATCATGTCTTTGTCCACCATCGCTTGAGCAATTAACGGATCTCGGCCATAAAAGCGGGCTCGATTGGCGAAGTCGGCTCGGAGGACAGAATTCACTTTTTCTGAGGCAGCGACGAGGTTGCCCGATTCTCCGGCGATCACTGGTTCAGCCGCACCCATGCTGCCATCTTCCACGGTGGCGATGAAGCGACATGAATAGGTGATCATGGCGCCCGCTGAAATTGCCCAATTGTTAATAAATGCCACGATGGGGATATTGAACTGTGTGTCCATCTCTTTCAAAGCGTCGGAGATCTTCTGAGCTGCAAAGACTTCACCTCCTGGGGTATTCAACTCCAAGATGATAAAAATGGGCACTTCTTTTTTGTAATATTCAAGTCCTTGTTTGATATAGAGCCACGTTGATTGATTAATCATCTCTTCGTGATCGCCAATATGAAGATAACCCACTTTATTTGGGCCGTTAGGATTAAAATGAATGGCTTGATCAAAGGTCAGGGGAGCATGTGCTGTGAAGTGCTCTTCAGAAGTTGAAGGTTTGTTTTCCTCACTGAAAAGGTGGCCTAAGGAGGCTAGCAGGGAAATAAAAAAGATGAAAAATTGACTCATGTCAGGATATCCAATTTTGAATAAGCTAGTGCAGTTCTATTGTGAGGTTATCATAACCAAGACAAATTGCGAAAGCAATAGATGAAATCTCGCAAAACTATTCTGGGTGAAAAAAAAGGTGCTTCCCACAGAGCAATAGACCAAAGGGACAAGGTCCTTGTGGTCCTTTGTCCCTTAAGGAATGAAAGCCGTTTTTGCACCCACAATTACTGCGGGACAAGAGCCGGTTTACCATAGATAGCGACTCCACGAAAGAGGATGAAAGATGATTGTAATATTTTTTTTCTTGGCTTTTTCCAGTATTGTCTTTTTCTTGTCTGTAATATTCCAATATTCACTTACCTCTATGGTTTTGAGTTGTGGAGGGGCCTTTTCTATTAGGTTAATAATAGAAGCCGAAGTGACCTGCGAACATTCCGCTAACGATAACTTCTTTAGAGTTTTATTTTTCTTTAGACGATCAGTTAGCGCATTGACACCAACAGGTGTGAGAAGACTATTCCATTCGAGTTGCAGTTCTTCAATCCACTCATTCGTTTCTAAGCTTGTAGCAATTGATTGCACTCCTTCATCGTTAAGATCGCATCCATATAATCGTAGAGACTTAATTGCTGGATTGTCATTGATCATTTTGCCGAAAATTATACCGTGATCTTGATCCATCGTGTGCTTGGCGGATGATTCTTTTAATTCAAAGCTGGTTTCTCTGCTCAGGAAATCGAGAATCATCTCTTTATATCCTTTAGGGAGGGCTTTAAAATTTTGTGGTGCTTTCCGTAAGCCCTCAGCAATACGTTTATATCTCTGGCTTTCGATCTGGTTATTCAACGTGGAGTGAATACGACTTAGATTATTGTAGTATAGATACTCGTATGGGTCTATCTCTTTCGCTTTATTATAATTGAACATTGCTTGTCGAGGTTGTTGTAATTGCTCGAAACGGTATCCTCTGTTATTATAAGCTTCGGCACATGGGTTGATTGCGATTTGCTTGTCACAGCACTCCAGGGCCTTAGAAACAAGCTTTTTTTGTTTTTCAGGCTTTTTTTCTTTTTGTGATAAGAGGCCATAGAGCAAGTCTAATTCAAAGTAGCCCGTTGAATGTCCAAAAGAAATCGCGGTTTTGAAACATCTTTTGGCTATTATTGGATCTGATTCCTTATAGTTCTTTCCTAAATTAATCAGGGATTGACTAAGATTCTCTTTGTGCTTTTTTCCCTCTGGAGTGTTTTCGAAATCTTTTAATTCTATTATTTTGAGTTGAGGGGGGGCGTTTTCAAATAATTCGAGAATAGCTTCCGATGAGAGTCTCTCACTATTTGATAATGATAACTGTGTTATTGATTTATTTTCTTTTAGATTAAAATAAAATTCTTTAATAGTCGTATATGAAAGCGATTCGCTCCACTGTATACGCAACTCTTTGATGGTTTGATTAGTGGCTAAGCTTTTAGCAAGATGTCTCATCCCATCATTATCGAATGGATACTCAGATAAGTCTAAAGTGGTTATCGTTGAGTTAGAGTTTAAGATATCACCAAAAATACATCCAAACTCTGTATTAATTAATCCTTTTTCTTCAGGAATATTCAATTTGAAATTGCTCTCACTGCTCAAAAAATCGAGAATTGCTTTTTTGTATTTGTCTGGTATTTTGTTTAGTGCTGGAAGTGCTTTTTTTAACCCTTCAGCAATACGTTTATGCTTTTCTTTGTCGGAGGGATCATCGAGATTTGTGCTTAGATTGGAATGGAATAGTGGGTTATAAGGATTTATTCTTATGGCTTCCCTATAATTGCTTTTAGCACCCTCACGGTCATTTAACCTATTGAAACAGACTCCTATATTATTGAAAGCGGTTGCTTTATCGCTTTTGTTGGAATCGATTTGTTTAGTGAAATACTTGATAGCTTGATTTAATAACTCATTTCTGTCTTTACAGCCAAGTTGATTCAATATATTTCCCATGTCAGATGTATCTTTTTTATTATCAAATACATTTAGGTAAAGCATACCTAAACTGAACATTCCTGATTCATTACCAGCATCAATAGCAGTTTCGAAAAATCTTTTTGCTTTTCCAGGATTTGATTCGCTATAGAGGGTACCTAAATTAATAAGAGATTGACCGATTTTTGTTTTCTTATTTGAATCTTTAGTACTTTTTATGCTTTTCTCAAGACCATCAAGAAATTGATCAATTAATTCTGATGGGAGCGTATTCATGATATTGCGTATTTGTTGTGTATCCTGCAAGATTCCATCAGTCATTGTATTGAAAATTTTAGAATTGTTAATGAATTCAATTTTTATCTGTTCTGGACATTGCGTTTGCTGTAAAAATTCGAGAAAACTGAAAAAAATAGTCATTTGTATTTCATCTAAAATATTATCTTCATTAACTAAATCATTGAAATATTCAGCTGATTTTTGAAACCAAAAATATCTTCCTTGATCATATGCATGCTCAGATCTATTCTGAAATCTGTCTTCGACTTCTTGAAGAAAATGATATTGTGCCGCCCATTTCACTGTTTGCGGGATACTAATGAATAGTTGATGTTCTGATATAAATTTCCGTTCGATCAAAGAATGCTTTTCCAATAATGCAATGACTGTATCGAATCCTACATCAGGAATATCTGAATAAAGAGTCAATTGACGAAACAACTTCCGTATCTCTTCTATAGAAAATGGAATATTTTGCATTGTCCCGAAAAAAGCAAAGAAATGGAGAAAGTCCTTTAATAGAGATTCATATTTTTCTTTTTGAGCACCAAATTTTTCTGCAATTTGTTTGATATTCGGAATGTAGGCAGCTAAGATGGTTCGAGTGTAATCCAATTCGTCAGAATTAGGTAAGAAGTCAGCATAAAAAAATTTAGTTCCTATTTCGAGTTTTCTTAAGTGACCACGATATTGCTTGATGGTTTGATAAGAAGCTGGTTTTTGTGCAGCGTTGTGTGTGTTAAAATTCATTGCTGCGATACGTATCGCTAAAGGGAAACCATCTAAATCTTCTTCAATAAATTCTTTTTTCTCTTGATCAGAATGTCGATCGAACGCCGGATGGTATTGTTTATTTAAAACTTCTTTGAAGAGCCTTATTCCATTCGATAAATCAAGTCCTTTGACTGGTATTGTATGTGCACTCATCGCTGCGCTCGCATACCTAGCAGTGATGAGAACATCTCCACTTGAGTGGGTGGGATATATTTTTCGCATTAAATCGAATAGTTCTTCTGTGTCGACGTTGTCGATAATTAGAAGATACCTTTTTTCGGCAGTTAGAAGAGATTGCATCAAGCTATAGCATGCGTTGTTGTCCGTAGGGATTTCAAGTTGATATTCTCTTATAACTTCTTTTACGCTGTTGATAAAGCTGTCAGTATTTTCACAGTCGATAAAAATGATGCGTTGGTATTCATGAGCATGTGTATATTCAAAAAAAAATGCTATTTGAGATTTTCCAATCCCCCCTGGGCCTCTCAGTACACATATTTTTGTTTTAGGGCGTTGGTTGGCGCTATCATCGGGTGTGCTGGAAAATCGCTCATGGATGTTTTCGATTTCTTTTTCCCTACCCACAAAAATGTGGTTAGGTGTTCTGAAGAAATTTATTTTTTTCTCTATCTCTTTTTTTTTTCAGGAAGAATGATTTGTTTTTCAATGATGTCGCCTGATTGCGTTGTTTGTTTCCTTCTGTCATCTATGATATCGCCAGAATCCGTTTTTTGGATCCTGTTGTCATCTATGATGTCGCCTGAATGCGTTGTTTGGGTCCTTTTGTCTTCTTCAATCTTGCCAAATACGGTTTTTTTTGTACTATTATCCTGGTCTCTTCCAGCATTATATGAAGTCCATCCATAGTAACTTAAACCGAGACCACTGATTGCGACTAGTGTCCTTATAACCCCTTTCTTAAAGTTCCAAGGTTGGTCAGAAGTGGTTTTATGATTATTCGATCCGGGAGTTCGACCTGGATGCTCGTTATCTTCAGGGGGTGTATGATATAGAGATGGGCTTGTAGAGAATCCTCTGGATTGAGAGAAATGACGATGGTTCAGTCTTAAGTTGTAGCTTAGGTTTAAAGGGAAGACAGACGGTGGTAAATCAGACACCCTTGTTTCAATGTCATACGCAGCATAACTTGAAGTAACTCTTGTAGATGATGGTTGATAGCCCACAGCTTCTGCAGATGCAAGTTGTCTGATCAATGGCGTTACACGAGATAAAAGCATCATCGTCTCCTTCTTTCTTGTATTTTGATTGGTTAAATTTCTGGCTGGACAATCTTATATTTTCAGAATATTTGCAACAATTTTTTCTTGGAATTGGTTTCAAGATGGTTAAAGAAATGGCAAAGATACAATTTCAGTGACTTAGAATCTCGATCATTTCAAGAGCAAGCACCCATTATTTCAATGATGAACCGGAGTTGGTGAATCCGAAAACTCTTAGGGTAAATCATTAATAAAAAATTCTGCGTAAATTCATTTTTATAATGATTTATTTCGTAGAATTTTTTAAGATCAGCCATAAAATTCACTTGGAGGCGATGATGCAGGCTCTTTATCAATTACGATGGTTGGCGACTCAACCACAACTATTTCAAACGGCTTCTCGGGCTTCAATTCGCCATTTAAATTCTACGACGAAATCTTTGAGCGAGGCTGTGAGAGAATTACCTTTAGATGTTCAAGGACTCTTTGAGCAGGCCAAACGTGATTTTAATCATAAGGACTATGATGAAACCCTTACAAAGATCATAAAGATTCCAAAGGCTCATAGAAGCGATCCAGATATTCTTCGTTTAAGGGCAAGGACCTTGTGCATGCGTCATGAAATTGGGCGATTTCCTGGGGCTGAAGGGACGTTGTTTTTCCCTAAATTTGCTCGTCCAGAGATTCACCAACCTTCTGCAGAAGGCAAACCGCAGTCGAATATAGAAGATATCACTCGCGAAGTCTTTTGCTCTGGATTTGCTGATGATGAATTATTGTTATTGGGATTTTCCAAACGTCTGTCTGAAGGTCTTTCTCAAAATGATGTTGGGTCAAATAGAGTGATTTTAGCTGAAGATGAAGCGGAGAAAAAGTATTATAAAGCGATCGCCTATTACGTCTCTGGAGAATGGGAAAAAGCATTAGAAGCCTTCGATGAAATATCTCAGACCATCCCAGAGGCAAAGCTTAAAAAAGGACATCTTTTTCTTTTGCAAAGTAAACCAGAGAAGGCCATTACTGCTTACAATGCTGCTTTAGCAGATGTTCGCAATCCTGCCTTCTCGAAATCTGAAGCTCTTGCAGGAATTGCTTGTGCGTATCTAGAACAAGGGTTATTGGAAAAAGCAGGGGAAGCATTTCAAGAATCATCTGAAAAAGGCAATCGAGATATCACTGCTAATAATGTTTTAGCTTGGTTGGTCTACCGATTGCCGCAGTTAGTATTCTCTGCTGAAAAAAGCGAAGAACTCCCTAAACTCTCATTTGATTCTCATAAAGCATTCCAGAAATTGTTTTTGGATTTAAAACGTCCCCCAGATGTTACCATGAGAAAAAAACCAATAGATGAATTATGCTATGCTCAAACACTCATCAATACCATTGAAAACATTGTTATCAATACCGAGCTGCAACAGCTATTCATCGCAGAAGTATTGTCTAAGATCGTTGGATTTCAGGACTATAGCAAATTACCAGCAAAAGATCGCATCATAATCCTTCCACAAGGAAGTGAGCGCATTTCATATCAAATTGAAAAAGTTGTTTTAGCTGATGGAATTTTTGCCACTGGATTGGTTCCTCCAATAGGGAGCCAATATCCTCCTATCCTTATCTTTAGAGGGACTTCAACAGAGATGAAGACAACAGGTGCTGTGGTTTCCATGTATAACAATATTGACCCAGCAGGAGTGGCAAGAACGTTTTTTGATAAATCTAAACCAAAGATTAGCCAATGGCTGACGCGACTAAATAATGAAACAGGTAAAAAAATTCAACTTTTTGGGTATAGTCAAGGAGCAGCGCTTGTAGCAATGACTGCCGCAGCCTTTCCAACAAGGATTCATGATGACTCGAGATTCCCTTCAATCACTTTAAATGCTGCTGGAAGCGATGAGGAAACAGCTAGGCTTTGGAATGGCTCTAGCCTTAAGCCTTGTGTAAAGCAATATCTGGTTAGAGGAGATCTCGTTTCACGGTTAGGGTATCAACTGATAGGTGACGTTTACCAGATTCAATATAATATGTTGAGTGCAGGAGTTAATCCTCATTTCATTTTATCGTTCGCTCAGCCTGGATGGCAGTGTTTTCGTGTTGATTCAGAGAAAGATAATGCTGCACTTAGCAGAAAAGCGATATCCATTTTATCTTCCAGCACTTTAGGAAGAGAGTTGTTTTCCCATTTTTCTGAAGGGTACCTCGGAATGGTTTTAAAGGCTGCGAATAAAGCAGATATGATATTAAACAGCGAAGAAACTTCTAAATTACTTTCTTATTTAGCTCCATTTGCTCCCTTATTATTGCGTGGAGGAGTAAAAGCAAGTGGATACATGTTAAGCGCTATTGGAGAAGTACTAAGACGATAGCTAGTTTGCAACTCCTTCTCGTGCCGTAGGGCACCCATCCTATTACTTAAAAGTTTTTTCGGCGAATTCTTACAAGTTCGTCAAAACACTCACTCCTGAGTGCCAACTGTTCGTTTCTTATCTTGCCATCAAATTCACAGGATGAGGGTCATCTTCAATTATCTTGGGACGAATCAATAATTTGTTTTTATCCCCTGTTTATTCATCAGATATTTTCTATGTTCTAAAATTGCAGCTGTTGTGGGATTTCGATTTTTCTGAAAGAAGTTTTCCCATTGCAAATTATATTGTAAAGCGTTCTTTCTATGACTGCTTGCTTCCCACCAAGTTAGATATTTAGGATCGTGAATATTGACATTGTTTCCATATTCATTCATCAATATTCTTACATGCTCTAAAAATATCTACATCAGTTTCTTCATCAGCTAAATTTTCAAGTTGTAAATTTGTAATTTTATTTTTTTTCAGCACATCAGCTGCTTTTTTAGTAACGAACGTATGAAGAGTTCCTTCAGGAGTAAAGAAATCCGTTCCGTTCCAATTATCTATAAATATCCCTTTGTAAAATTTACAAATTGGACCGTTAGGAATCATTCTTTTCTCAATAATCTTCGATTTTCCATAATTTAATCGATCACAATGACCGATGACTGAAAAACCATGATAACCAAAAATTTCGTTTTCTTTT
>JAGVJP010000108.1 GCA_020051075.1 Parachlamydiales bacterium | reverse complement strand
GTGGGAACAGCTCGATGATCTCGTATTAAATGCGCTCATTGAAGAAGCTCTGGAAAGTAACTACGATTTAAAAGTAGCGACGGCTCGGATAGCTGAATTCCAGGCACGGCTTGGCGTTGTCAGCTCGCAGCTTTTTCCTCAACTGACCGCACAAGGGACGGTGTCCAGGCAGCGCGCCTCTCAAACTTCTGGACTCCTCTCCGCGATCAATGGCATCCCCGTTCCTTTGTCGATCTCCCCACTTTCAAATTTGTATCAGGGAACGTTCAACCTCTCTTACGAGATCGATATTTGGGGGCGTTTGCAGAGCGCTACAGATGCTGCTTTAGCTGAGCTGTTGGCTCAGGTAGATGTGAGGAGGACGGTGATATTGGGTGTTGTTGGCAACGTCGCTAGCGCCTACATCGTGTTGAGGCAATATGATATGCAGCTTGCTGTTTCGATTGCGACGATGAAGTCTCGGCTCGAATCATATGAGCTGGCCAAACTTCGCTTCGTTGAAGGGTTGACGTCGGAATTAGAGGTTAAACAGGCAGCTTCAGAACTGGATCAGGCTGAAATCGAGGTGATCAACCTCCAGACGTTGATTCCGCAGCAGGAGAATTTAATCAGTGTTTTGATTGGCCACCCTCCAAGAGCCATTGCCAGAGGAAGACCCATCGACGGATGGGGAATGGTTCCAGAGATTCCTGCAGGAATTCCTGCTGATATCCTTGAACAGCGTCCTGATGTTTTATCAGCAGAACAGCAGATCATCGCCGCTAATGCCCGCATCGGCGAAGCCAGGGCGCAGTTTCTTCCAGATATCTCCCTAACAGGATATTATGGGTACCAGAGCTCAGCCTTGCACAATCTTTTCACCGACCCATCGCGCGTTTGGCAGTGGGCAGGCAATCTGTTGCAGCCAATTTTTGAAGGGGGCCGCCTGCTGAGCAATCTCGATCTGACTAAAGCCGTCACATGCGAGGCCTACTATAACTATCAACAGACTATTTTGAAGGCTCTGCAAGAGGTTAACGATGCACTGATTGCCCACCAACAGTCTAAACTGGCTCTCGTGGTTCAAACACATGATGTTTACGAACTTCAAGATTACCTTTATCTGGCGAGGCTGCAGTATGAAAATGGGATCGTCGATTACTTGAACGTCTTGGATGCTGAACGGCGTCTCTTTCAAGCGCAGCTTGACTTAGCACAAATTCAGGCTAACGTCTATGTCACATTAGTGAATGTCTACATGGCACTAGGAGGCGGCTGGGTGGTCGATGCTGAGAACATCATGAAAGATGAGTGGGCTTCCGAAGAGGAACAGGTTAGTCAAAATTGCCACTGCCCAGCATAGAAATACAGGATAAGAAAAAACAGGATAGGCAAGATCGCAAGCGGCAGGATAGACAGGATAAAAAATTTTCAGGATGGGGATGATAGGAAAGATAAGAGGAAATAGGCTTTTCTTTAACTGTTTTTTTAAAGTTAGTCCCAAATCCTATTATCTTGCTTATCCTGCCGTTTGCGATCTTGCCTATCCTGTTTTTCTATGCTTGCCTATCCTGTGATCTTGTTAAGGGATGCTGATGAGTCCAAAGAATGACTTTTTGAATCCTTCGATAATTGCATGTCTTTGTTTTCCTTTTACAGTTGTACGTAGACTCATTTCCAATGACGAACCGTCTGATTGTGCCATGATTTGCTGTTGATAGCGTGCATTCAATATTTCCCGTTTGGAGCGTCCTGTTGTGACTATTTCTTCAATCCTAGATTGTGATGAGCTTGTAGCAGTAGCTGGGGGGCGACTTGCCATTCTTCTTCCGGAATTTTGTTCTTTGACAGACAGTTGTCTTTGACAAATTGAAAGATAAGCTTCTTTTTGAGCAACGATCGCTCTGAGGTTCGGGATCTGTTGTCCTTGAAGAGTTTGATATTCACCTTCGAGTCGCTCTAGATCAGATTGCAAGGGGGCTAATTGCTCTTGACAGGCCACTATTCTTGCTCTTAGCATCTCTACGATGAATGGGACGTTTAAGATGTCAAAGTCAGGAGCTTTTGGCGTTGATTGCGGTTTCTTGCTTGGGGTCGATGCCGGTGAACGGAGAGGTTTAACTGTCAGATTAGGGGTAGATTGACTAGCCTGAAAACGGTCGCGGATGGCTGCAAAGTCTTTCCTTTCGACAGGTGGTTTATCTCCGCTTTGAGAATGTTTGGGGGCAATTGGACCTGTTCTTGGATTGCTACTGAGAACAGTATCCTCTGAACGCGAAAGAACGAGAGTTGGCTGTGATGAGTTTTGTGATACAGAACTGCTGCTAGAGGAAATGTCTACAGTGGTGCGCTCCACTGCTACTTGCGGAGCTTCGCAATAGTCCCGATAGGCTTTTGCAGTTAGAATTGGCACTTGAATCGATCCTTTTTGACGTGTCAACGGATTTTGAAATGGGAAATTGACAGGGATGAAATCATCGTCAGTGTCATTTTCTAAATAATCGATCATCAGTTGGTATTGGCTGATTTCATTATTTAAATCTGCAATTGCAGTTCTAACAGGTTGAATATTTTCTTCCATCGTTCCTAATCTCTCAGATACTTCTTTAAAGGACTCTAACAACGTTCTGAGATTTGTGATATAACTTCTACCTCTCTCTATCTGTTCTGAAGTGAGTGTTCCAGTTTTTGGAATGAACGGAGCTTCAGGCTCATTAGGCAGTCTTTCGAAAGACGGTAAAAATAGCGATTCGATCTGTGCCGAAGAAAAGGGAGGCGGCGGCGGTGGTGGTGGCGGAGGAGGGGGGGAGCCTCTTTGATCATCTTGTTGTGGTAATGGTGGTGGAGTAACATTGTTTTGTAGGGGAGAAGGAAGTGGAATTGTTTGTGGTTCTGGTTGTGAGGAATGACTTGAGGAATTGTTTACAGATGGGCTTATGATAGCAGGCTGTTGTGATACAGTATTGGGTACACGGACAGATGCAGAGGCATTGTTTGTACTAGAAGGGTTCGCTAGAGGAAGGGGGTTAGATGAGTTTATCCACGCCGGATTACGGAGCAGATCCTGTAGGTCGTTATTCAGCGGATTCAAGATTTGAAATTCATTGTTCAGTCTTGCTCTAAGAGATCGATTAAACAGAAGAATAATCCAATTGATGAAACCTGATCTTCTTGAATTGACTGCAGTGAGTTTTCCCTGAACGACAACACAAAATTCCGTGAATTTTGCCTGATTGATTCGATTCCCATTTGCCTGGCAAAACGTTCTGATTCTTTCAGCAACGACTGTTGGAGAAGTCGTGTACATATCGTTCAATCTTGCGCCGGGCGACCGTATTTCGAAAGATTCTCGTCCTTCCTCTGTTCTGACGACAATGCGATTGTTGTCTTGGACAGCGCCTATGAATTGATTGAATTGATTATTTAGAGCGGTTGGGTCCATATAATTTCTCAACTTTATGTTTTGTGTTTATATTATATATATCGTTAGTTAATGAATAAATTATAACGTAACTGTGTAAATGTTGTGTAAATATTTATTAAGTTTTTAATTTAACTAAAAATATAATCAATAATTTTCTGGTTGAATTAGCTACCCGTTGCCATCTCTCAATTCTGACGAACATCAAATGATTAGGTTTCCTGGAACAGGAGAATTGTTGTTTGTCGCGGTAGAGACTCAAGTGAGAAGCCCAGCGTGTAAGCATATTTGTACCCGCATCTTTTGCTAAACCCTTGTCCCTTCGGAATAGACACAATGCTGAGAACACGCCTGAAAGACTGTTCTCAGCATTTTGAAAAGACTAGTTTGCTTCAACCTCTGGAAGTATAAGGTTGTTCATGAAAGCACCCTCAGGTGATGCAATTTGACCGCGCAGGCGCATGTAATAACCCCGATTATCTAAAGCCGCTCCTAATCTTGCCTCGGTTGCTTGCTGCGAGTTGTTAGGGTTAAGCGAAGCCAAAGCCTCCTGAAAGATCACAATTAAAGGGTCAGATTGAATCTCAGAAGGTATGCTCGGATCTATGACTCGTACATGATCACTACTTGAAGCAGTCGCTGACACGACTTGTCTATTTCGCCTAGCCCCCGTTAATTCATTTTCCCAAGACTGAATTCTTGATCTACAGGTATTTATATATGATCTTTTTTGGGCAATGATGTTTTCAAAATCATCGAATGCTCCTCCCAATTCTCTTTCAAACGCTTCGATTAGGTTGTCTAACGTAGCAGAAATTTGAGCGCGTCGATTATCCGCTTCTTGTAATTGAATCGCTGCTCTTGCGAGTTCTCCTTCGAATTGCAATGCTGCTGCACGACAATTCTCAATCATTTTAGGCTGGTTTAATGTTTGCAAAAGCAATTCTAGATTTAAAGGTGTATCGACCATTCTTGGGCGCATCGCCTCACGGCGATTTTCTATTTGCGTGAAAAACTCGTTCGCGTTTCGAATGCCTGGGTCAGCTAGGTTTTCATCTTCGGAATTATGCTCAAAATCGTCTTCAGCATCAGGATTCAAATTATTCCCGTTTTCGGATCCTTCTGATGGTGATGATGAACTTCCTTGAGGAAGCATGTTCTGAAATCTTCTATAACCCTGATGTGTAAGAACAGGGAGTTGGACCTCTCTATCGGTACCATCTGTTAATGTGACGCGATGAGTGATGTGGAACACATCCCCCTCATGATCTTGTTCAAGGAAGCTTAGGAGTCGCTGGTTTTGTTCGAGCTTGCTTCGAATGTCACTGATTTGTTCTTGCCTCTCATTCATTATTCTTGCTTGATCAGTTCGTAGTGCAATCGTCTGTCGGATCTCTCTGGCCCGATTGTCCATAGTGTTGAAGAAGGTACCAAAAACGCTTATGTACCGTCTGCAATATTCCTTGCAAGTCGCGATCTCTTCTCGACTTCTTCCCGAACCCTCGAATATTGGGCGCACTGGTTCATTAGGTAATGCTGGGACGGGGCTATTTGGCAATTGATGATTTGCTGCTCGTCTCGCCTCTGCAGCGGCGACTAAATTGATCCGTTCAGGAGCAGGAGCAGGAGGAGGAGGAGGAGGTGGTGGTGGTGGTGGTGGAATATCTCCAGCAGGTGGTGGATTGACTATTGCATGATTAAGACCTGCAGGAATGATATTCATTCTTTCTAATGTCGTCTTTATTTGTGCGACTGCAGTATATTCGGCGTTGAGTTGACTTCTACGGCTTCTGTTGAAGAGGAGAATAATAAATGCAAATAAACCTGTCCTTAACGAATTGATCTTAGTGAGCTTTCTATCGATGATTTGACTATAGGTTGCTAACTCAACTGGGTTAAAGTGCTCTTCATTATCTGTGAGGAAGGTATTGATTTTCTGATAAACAGCTATTTTATCAGTTATAAATGTGTTATCCAGTTTTCTTCCGTAAGGAGATAATTGGAAAATTTCAGATTCTCCTTGTCTTTTAACAACAATGCGGAGATTTTGATCGTTAGCATTGATAAAGTACCCTAGAACACCGTTTGGATCGGCTATTCGGTTGTTTGATGAATCCATAATTTTCCTTTTGTTTGTTTTATTAAATATGGTATTGTCTAAAATTGTATCAGCAATATTATTTTAAGTCAATAATAGTTTAAATTTTAAATAAAAAACTTTAATTTATTAAATTTTAATAAATGTTTTGTAAAGGTCTAGAGTGTGAAATTTGAGTCAGTCTTTAAAGAGGATTTATATAAGCCCTCACAGAGATGACGGAAACTTGCTATTACTGCAAAAAAGGATGGGTGAGATCCCTTGGAAAATGAGAATTTAAAAAAATTAACCTGAATGGGTGATGTTTTGTAAGTCCTCAAAAAGCTATGGCGCAGGGTGCCGAGCAATTCTGGGTGAAAAAAAGGCTGTTATGACAAAGCGCAAGGGACCTAACGAAGGTAATTGCAGAAGTCGAGCGCGAACCAGATCTGCGAGTTATCGTCGAAAACAGACTTTTATCAACTCACAGGTACTTGGCAAAATGATTGATTGCAAAAGCGGAAGAGGACTTCCGCACTCCAAACGCTTCGCGTATTCAAGACGATTTGTTGGATACGCGAAGCGTTTGGAG
>JAGVJP010000008.1 GCA_020051075.1 Parachlamydiales bacterium | reverse complement strand
CCAACTTTTATAAGCGCACAGGTTCTGATCAACATCCTTTGGCGGAAAAGCGAAAGGGGGCTTTCGCACTCCAAACGCTTCGCGTATCCAACAAATCGTATTGAATACGCGAAGCGTTTGGAGTGCGGAAGTCTTCTTCCGCTTTTCGATGGTCAATTTTTGGCAAGAACCTGTGAGTTGATAAAAGTCTGTTTTCGGCGATGGCTCGCAGATCTGGTTCGGGCTCTACTTCTGCAATTACCTCTTTTGGTCCCTTGCTCTTGTGGTGAATTGTTTTCCTTGCAAATCGTTTTTTTGATTGTTATATTTTCTTCTTCACAAACAAAAAAGGAGTTCTTTTATGACACAAACACTGAATAAATATGTGATCTTTTTTATATTGTCGTGCCTACCTTTTGTAGGATTCGCGATAGAGCAAAAATTGCCGCAGGAACATAAACCTCCCATTCTAACGACCACTGCAATTATTGAGATTTATGAGGCTGGTCAATTTAAAGGCATCGTCTTGATTGAGCGAGGAAAAGCTCCTTTTGGCAAAGCGATTCCCGGAGGTAAGGTTGAATATGGCGAAACCGTTGAAAATGCCGTACGACGAGAGATGTTGGAAGAGGTCAATCTCAGTTTGAACGATTTAAGGCAATTTCACGTTTACTCCGACCCTGCAAGAGATTTTAGGCACCATTCTGTTGAAGTGGCACATGTTGCCAAAGCTTTTCAAGAACCTAAAGCGGGTGATGATGCAGCTAAGGCGTTTATTGTGAAACTTGAGGATATTCCTTGGACAGAACTTGCTTTTGACCATGCTCAAGTTTTAAAAGATTATATCGACTGGAGAAATGGCAACGACTCTACATCTGTGCTTAAACCTTAACTTGAAATAGAGTGATGTTTGTTTTAAGACTTCTTTTTGCATTAACTAATGCTGTTGAGTTTGTTTATAATCTTGAACTTGACATAAACTGAACAAAAAGAGGATAATAAAGACTGCTCATCTACCATGCGTAGAAGGAGTTTGGGGCCCGTCTTAACAGCGGAGCCCTCTTTTTTTTGTCTGAAGACAATTCATATTCTTTCCTGAGTTTTTCTCGTCGATGCATTCTTTCTACGTAGAAAGCAGTGACAAGGTCAAATCCTCTGTGCGTTTCTGCAATGACAACAATATAGCTGAAATTATCGAGGCTGAAGTTGATTCTCCGCTGTTGTTGGTTTTTCCACGGACGGATGGTTTCCCAAATTTTCACCTCTTCAGCATCTGTTTTCTCGATGAGCGGCCTGGGCCAGCTGATTCTCTCACAACGCCTAAGATCCGGTGTTCGCTCGGGTTCTTCACTTCCTTCTGAGATCAGGTGCCAAAAGGTTGCTCCTTTCTTCTCGTGAACAGGATGAGATCTGATGAAAATCGGCAGTTGTTCAAATGAGGGACGGGTGACGACGAAGTCTTGATGAAAGTGTTGGTGGACTGCATGGATGTAGCACTCCCAGTTGCCCTGGAAGTTTTCAAAGAGGAGTAGAGCCGGCAGCCAGGAAGGGGTTTCATTCTCCATTCTTGACCTCTCGACTCGACCAGCGGAACAGGTTAACTTTTCTTTGCCAGAGGGGAGTGGATTGAGTCAAGCAACACTCTAGAACATCGCGCATTTTCTCTACTAACGCCCGCTTAGAAAAGCTTTCGTTATTATTCTTATTCGCTGCGAGTACACAACCAATGAGGAGATCGGCTAACTGCACTTGCTCAATTTCGTGAGAATGGACATTTTGTATTTTTCCAACGATTTGCCGTTCAAAGTCATAATTGTTGTTGGAAAGAACTTCGTGGAGCTTTGCCACTTTGTCACCAGATCTTGAGTCTTTAATATCTAGATAGACGCGAAAGCGGTCTTGAGGGTTGAGCAGAACTTTCAGTAACTCAAAATACATTTTGTAATACCACGTGTCATGGTCGTGTTTGAAAGCATCATGGCAAAGTTTTGTTTTATCAGGAACGATCAGAGCGCGAAAGTGAAGGTGTTTTTCTTGAAAAAAAAAGTCTAAAAGATCCATGTAGAAATCGAGCTTTCCTGGAGACACTTTGGTCCATTTGATTTCAAAAGTTGGACTTAAGTTGTGCTTGACCTTAACCGCTTTGATCCCTTTGGCAATGCTTCTTGAGAGTTCGGCCGGACAGCATAACGCACCAAGGATCATCACCTGTTGTTGGTCGTTTTCTAGATGACAAGATTCATCGCAATAGATGTTGAATGTTTTCATCTTTTCTCTGGCTCAAATACTTATTTTATACATAAATTTTCGAATAATTTCAAACGATTCAGCCAAGTGAAAACAAAGAGCTAAGAGTTAGGGGTCTAAGGATGTTTGTTTTCGATTGCCTCGACAACTTTATCTTTAAGGAGTTTTGTCCAATCTTTTGCCTGAATGTGAGTGTTGAACCAAAGATGAAATTGTCCAATCGCTTGTTCGATAAACATCTGGTAGCCGTAGATGACGCGGCATCCTTTTTCTTTTGCATGTTTCAGAAAAAGAGTGTCTTTGGGTTTGGTCTTAATATCCATTACAATCGCTTGTGGAAGGATATGAGCCGGGTCGATTGGAAGCGGAGAAGGGGTGCTATTGATCAAAATATCATAACCGGATTCAGCACAAGCAGCCATCTCTTCTAATCCTTTTCCTTCACAAGAAAAGCTTTCAGCCATCTGAACAGCCTTCTGAGCGTCTCGGTTGAGAATGATGACCTTTCCCCCTCTGCGAATCGCTTCATAAGCTATCGCTTTGGCTGCACCGCCAGCGCCAATCATCACGATACGTTTGCCTTGAACCGGGCAGATGTTTTCAATGGCATTGAGTGCTCCGATGCCATCGGTGTTGAATCCGATGATGTTACCATTTTCAAAAAGGAGTGTGTTGACAGCTCCAATCGCATCGGCTTGAGGGTTAATCTCATCCAAACAGGGGATGATGTATTCTTTCAAAGGCATCGTCACGCTCAATCCGCTGAAAGGGAGTTGTTTGGCTAATTTTAAAAAATCGGCCAACTCGGATGGTCTGACATTGATTTTTAAATAAACAGCATCCAATCCACAGGCTGCGATCAATCCATTATGAGTTTCATCGCTAATGCTTGGTTCGACTGGGTTGCCTATCAGTCCATAGATCCTTGTCAGGGGATTTAAAGAATGATGGCGATAGCGGTTAAGGAGTAATTGAGCTGTCAGTTGTCCAGGAGCGCTTTGTTGGTTTTCGTCAAGTGCAGCGTAGGTCACCGGATTTCCAAACATCGGACCTAGAATGCGGCTGATCTGTCCATCCATCCCCATACTTATCGCAATGAGTTTTTTGTCGAATTTCTTAGCCCAGGATAGGAGTCGCAAGGGATCTGATGGATGGCGAGCTGTGACAGCGATTTTATAGAAAAATGCTGGAATTTTTTTCATGTCGAGATAAAGTTTCTCCAGGTTTTCATCATCAGGTGTTTCCTCGCAGTTGTGGGTGGAGAGGATGATCTTAATCTCAGGGAACTGAGAAGAGATCTTACTGACAAAATCGGGCGCGATAAAATTCTCTAAATCGAGGTAATCGGGTTTTAAGGCCGCAAGCTGCTCGATATCAGCCAAGCGTTTCTCTTCAGTCTGTGAATAATTTCCCCCTTGCAGTTGACTCCTTAAAGAAAAAATCATTGGAATGGAGTATTGAAGGCGGAGGGTTTCGAGGGATGATAAGTCTAATCGATCAAAGTAATCGAGCCGCAGTTCGACGATATCAGCCTGTTCTAGAGCATTTACGATTTGTTGATGGGCCTCTTCGATAGAGGGGCCTTTAATGATGACACAAAGCATTGAGCATCCATTGTAAAGCGTTGTTTAAAAGACTTTTACTGACATGCACGCAATAGTGCGAACCATAGGTAGAGCATGAACCAATCTTGTCAAGGAGCACAAAACGGGGCTCCCCGTTAAGGGATTTTTTATCCGACGCCATCGTATTGAGAATGGCTTGTATAGGGTATTGGCAGGGGAGGTGCAAAGGGAGTCCATAACTGATTAAAATTTTGCGTATTCTATCGAAAGAATCAAGGTCAATGTGCTCTAATTGCATGGCGAGATGTCCTTCGACCAGCATCCCTATTGCAACAGCTTCTCCATGAGGGAGGGAGTAGTCGGTTAAATGTTCTAAGGCGTGTCCGACAGTATGTCCAAAATTCAGAAGGTGCCGTTTCCCCTGGCCTCTTACATCATGTTCTACGATTTCTTTTTTAATGCGGCAGCTTTCAAATATCGCTCGTTTGAGGGGTGTTGAGTCTAAAGCGAGAAGTTGTTCAACATTGTTTTCAAGGAACTCAAAATACTGCTCGTCAGCGATTAACCCATGTTTGATCATTTCGACGGCGCCATTCCTCAGTTCTTTTTTTGACAGTGTCTGCAGAGAAGAAGGGTCGATGATGACTTTATTTGGTTGGTAGATGCATCCAAGCATATTTTTTCCACATGGAACATTGACGCCTCCTTTGCCTCCGATGCTCGCATCGACCATTCCGAGAAGAGTTGTAGGGATAGTGACAAAGGGAACGCCTCGGCAATAGGTTGCTGCGAGATATCCTGCCAGGTCGGTCACAACACCACCTCCAAGCCCAATCACACAGATATCGCTTCCAAATCCCTTTTCAAATAGTTGATCTTCTAATGCTTCTTTGGTCGCTCGTGTTTTATGCTGTTCTCCGCTAGGAAAAGAGAATAAGTGGGCATTTAGATGAGCGGAGGAGAGTGCTTGACATAACTGCTTCCCGTACAGTTCAGCAACAATGTCATCTGTAATGACTGCGAAAGTTGAAGAGAAGTTTCTTAACGTTTCAACAATCCTTGTTTTACTGGATAAGATGCCGTTGTCAATATCTATAGCATAAGAACTCGCTGATGGTCGAATTGCACAGATTAGCTGTTGATTCATAGTTTTGCGCACCTATTGAGGAGGAGTGCATCGACGAGGACTAATGCAGCCATGGCTTCAACAACAGGAACAGCTCGAATAGCGACGCATGGATCATTTCTTGAGTTAGCTGGAAGTTGATATGTCGCAGTCTCTCCTGATGTCGTCAAGGTCTCTTGAGGCTTCTTGATGCTCGAGGCGGGTTTGAATGCAACCCTCCCAATGATCGGCATGCCTGTAGAAATCCCTCCTAAAGTCCCTCCTGCGTAATTTGTCTCTGTTTGAATTTTCCCATTGTTGTTTCTGAATCGGTCGTTATGGACAGATCCTGACATCACTGCGGATTGGAACCCGGACCCGATTTCAAACCCTTTCGTTGCAGGCAAACTCATCATGGCATGGGCAAGGTTGGCCTCAAGCTTTTCATAGATGGGATCGCCAATGCCAACAGGGACTGAAGAAGCAATAAATTCGACGATGCCCCCTAAAGAATCGCCTTCAATTTTGCATGATTCGATTAAAGCTATCATTTTAGAAGAGGCTTCTTCATCGGGACAGAAGATCGAGCTTTGATAGGTGAGTGTCTGGATGAGCGCGAGATCTGCTGGGTTGATGATCGCTTCAACCATACCAATTTGTTTAATATAAGCTGTCAACTGAATGCCGCAGGCGACGAGGATTTTCCTTGCAACGGCACCTGCAGCGACGCGGCATGCTGTTTCTCGCGCTGAGGAGCGCCCCCCGCCCCTGTAATCGAAGATTCCATATTTCTCCAAATAGGGATAATTAGCATGTCCTGGTTTGAGTAAGTCTTTGACAGGTTCATATTGACTTGAATCGCTATCTGTATTCGGGATGATGATGCAGATGGGAGTTCCAGTTGTTTTGCCTTCAAATACACCTGAAAGAATCTCTGCATGGTCTTTTTCTTTTCGCGGCGAGGTGTATGGGTTTCGTCCTGGGGTTCGAAGAGCTAAGGCAGCGTTGATGTCGCTCTCGTCAAGCTCTAATCCTGCTGGGCAGCCATCGATCACCACGCCGATCGCCTTGCCGTGAGATTCTCCCCATGTGGTGATTTTAAAGATATTTCCAAAAGAGTTACTCGCCATTTCCTTCCTTCCGATGACTCAAAATAGCAGCCACAATGCCTTCTTCGTTTAAATGGTTTGTTTCAATGATATGATCTGCAGCTTGCTCATAGAGGGGGATTCGTTTTTCAGCCACCGCATAAAAATCTTTCTCAGGATTGTTTTGATCAAGATAGGAGGGGATGCCGTCTTTTTGTAATTTCATCCAAATGATGTCTGTAGGGGTTTTTAAATAGATCAGATCACCAGCTAATTGCAGCACTTTGAGGTTGTCGGGATCGCAAAGGGTTCCTCCACCCAAGGCGATAACACTTTTTGATGAGCAGTTAAGGAGTGCGATTTGTTCTTTTTCAAGCTCGCGAAAGCGCTTTCCTCCTTCAGCGATATAGATTTGCGGACAGGACTGCTGTCTCCCAGTTTTCTTCAGATAGGCCTCTTCGATCATTTGGTCGGTATCGATGAAATTCCAATTTAGTTGTTTTGACAATCGTTTTCCTATTGTCGTTTTCCCGCTCATGGGCAGTCCGCAGAGAATGATGTTCATTAAAGCTCCCTGATTGCGGCGCCTAACGCATTAAAATCATGGACGAAGGTAGGGAAGGTTTTGGACACTGATTCCACAGGAGAGACAATCGTTTCCCCTTCAGCACCTAACCCTGCGACAGCAAGAGACATGACCATTCGCTGATCGTGGTGGGAATGTACTGCTGTGCCGATGAGGCGAGATTTTCTGACACATAGTCCATCTTCAGTTTCTCTAATATCAGCACCCATCTTTTTCAGTTCAGTCACGATAGAGTGTATTCGATTGCACTCTTTTTGTTTTGCAATAGCCGCATTTTGAATGACCGTTTCTCCTTCCGCATAGCAGCCCACCACTGCTAAAATCGTGATTGCATCGATGAAGTTGTTGATGTCGACGGTAAGTCCTGAGAGGGGAGGAGATTTCTTGATAAACAAAGTTTTGTTTCGTTCGTCGTAATCGATTTTGGCACCCATCTTCTGGAACACAGCGATGAGCTCTTTATCTCCTTGCGAATCGTTCATATCGACATTTCTTAGAGTCAGCTCTGATCGGGTGATTAGCGCAGCGGCAATAGGAAATGCAGCAGAGCTGAAGTCGCCGGGAACAACATATTCAAAGCCTTGATAGCGCGCATTTCCTTCGATGCGATAGTGTTCAAACGATCGATTTTCATATGAAATCCCAAGACGATTAAACCAATCAAGCGTCAGGGCAACCCAGGGCTTCTCTCCAGGATTGCGAACATTGATTTCGATTGGGCCTTCAGCAAAAGCCGACGCGATCAGCAATGCTGAGACGGGTTGAGAATCCTCCCCATCCATGACGGCTTTTCCGCTCTTCAGTGGACCCTGGATAATGACAGGCGCATAATGATCTCCTCGCATTGAAGCTGTGGAGACGCCAAGTTGGTCAAGAGCGTCTAGGAGGGGTTTAATCGGTCTTTGATGTCTGATGGAATGATCACCAGTCACAACAACAGGTGTTTTGGCTAAAGCTCCAACAGCGGCGCAGAAGCGGAGGACGATGCCAGAATTACAGGCATTGATCACATCTTCAGTATGGTTGATTTTACCTTCTATCCCCTCTATCTCTATTGTCGTTGGGGAGAGGGTGATTTTGGCGCCAAAGTGACGGCATGCCTCTACCATTGTTTGGGTATCAGTAGAGGGGAGATAATGGTGGATCATGCTTTTCCCATGGCCTAGCGAGCCAAAGAGGATCGCTCTTAGAGTATGCGACTTCGAGGCAGGAATGGTCATGACCCCATTCAAACGATTTGATTGGATGATGTATCGATTCATTGACTGCTCCTTAGAACTCACCTTACGCGCCGGGAGCGGTATTTCGGCTGAAGCCAAAGCTCCCGCGGTTGCGATGCCGCCGGCGCCCTAATATTGAAGGAAATATAAGGGCGCCGGCGGCAT
>JAGVJP010000023.1 GCA_020051075.1 Parachlamydiales bacterium | reverse complement strand
GTGAATAAACACATTAATTGGAGTGTTCGCTCTTTTTCAAGAAAGATCTTTATAAGATCGACTCGAAATCCAGCATAGCAACTGATGCGTATGGGATAAAGGAGGATGGGTAGAGAAAGAGAGGCCATGAATTTTTCATAGCCTCTGCTTATTCTATCAAAGATTCTAATCCTCCAGATAGGGCACCTATTTAGGAGGCAGTTCCCCATGCTCTGCTAACCGCTTGCGAATACTTTCGAGTTCCGCTTCAGATCTGTCGATCCTACTTTGTTGGTCATCGACGAGCTCCTTCAATCTTTTTGGGTTGTTTGCTTCGTTTGAACGAATGAATTCAAGCATCTCTCTTTGTCCAGCTAATCCCATCTCTACTCGTGTGTAATCATGCCGAAGCTTTAGCACTTCTGAAGCTGCTGGATTTGGATTATCTATTTCTGCTTTCAACGCTGCTGCTTGCGCCTTAAATTCCCTATCTCCCTTGAGCAATGCTCTGAAAAAAGGAATGCCGATTAGAGCGAGGCATCCAAGCGCAGAAAAGAATTTTGCTATCATTCGAGGAGAGTTGTGTATTCCTTTTTCCGCCCGAGCATCAATTAATTCTTTAGTACAAGCTTTGATATTATTCGCCACATCAACTATACTTGGCTCCTCCAAAAACTGTTTCTTTTGAGCACTTTCCCTGAGGCTGGCTTTTGTTTCCTCTATAATGTCTCGAATTGTAAGTTTTTGCTGATCAGTCCTTGGATTGGCTGTTACTGACAACGTTCCATTGCTGTCTCTGACAATATATTGATGAGGCTGACGCCCATGGCGAGAGTCAACGGCTTGTTGTAATGTTTGCTCCCAGACTGTTGGGGTTATTGGGTTTAGATTCGATGCCATCAGAACCTCCATAGTTTTATTATACACCTTAATTGTACTCTGTTATTTTTAAGTAATTATAAAAATAAAGTTAACAACTATTCACACAATCAGCGCACCAGGTATGCTCAGTAGTATTTACAAAATCTTTTCAAAAATTCCAGATCCTCGCTCATTCACCAAACCTACAATCGTTCCAATCGTCGATCACTGCATGGCCGGCCTTGCTGTCTTTGGCTTGAAATGCTCTTCATTGCTCGATTATGACAATAAGCGCTCAACAGAGGTCATAGCCAAGAACTTGCACGATTTGTACAGACTGGATGAAGTGGATCCCAATGGTATTCGCCCTGCTTTCAAGAAGATATTTGATCATTTCCAAAGAGGGAAAGGGTTAGAAGAGTTTGAATTTCTTGATGGATATGTTCTCCTTACCCTCCATCCCAGATCACAAGATAAAGAACATGACAATGAATCGGTCAAACACCTGGATGATCTGCATCAAATTGGATAGAGAGCGTTGTTGAATTTGGCATCACCAAGACGGAATCGCTCGCAATGCCCCCTCAACTTTTTTGCCGTCAATAGCGGGTAACCTGAAAGACATGGGTTGACAATAAATATCGTAGTGCAGTATGATAATATTTAGACAATTGTCTTATTGCAACCATACATTTTTCCAAGAAATATCATGAACCAAGAAATTTTTCAAGCATTGTTAGAATGGAATCCCTGGTTAGAAGAGGATTTCCCCGTCAGCCTTTTGGGAATACAACGAAACTATCATATCCTATCCTACCTCAAAATTGAAGAAATCAAAATTCTGGTTGGAGCTCGGCGAGTTGGGAAAAGCACGTTGCTATATCAAGTGATCAAAGCGGGATTAAATGACAATAAACGGGTGTTATACATAAATTTCCAAGACGAAGTCCTTTCAAAATACACTCTCTCCGAAATTTATTATTGCTTCCTAGAGAAATCCGGTATTGACTATCTCGTTCTTGACGAAGTGCAAAACTGCAAAGAATGGGTCCATTTTGTCAGAAAAATGTACGATGGGAAAAAGCTGGAACAGATATGGATCAGCGGATCTAATTCCAAATTAATCAAAAAAGATTATGCTGAAATCTTAACTGGAAGAAACCTCACCATCAGCATCGCTCCCCTCTCTTTTGCCGAATTCCTGTCATTCCATCACTTTGCATTCACAGCATTGCCATTGTCTTTAGAAAAACAGGCCCATGTCAAAAGCCTATTCTCTGAATTTCTTAAATATGGGGCATTTCCAGCAGTTGTCCTCAGAGAGTCTTATAAGATCGAGCTTCTTCAAAATTATTATGAAGATTTCATCTATAAAGATATCGCTTCCCGTTATGACGTTAAGGCATCAAAGATCAAAGATCTTGGCATTTATTTAGCTTCAAATATCTCGAAAACGTTTAGTTACAGAAACATTTCTCAATTTTTGAACATCAACCAACAAACCGTTTCCGATTACATCTCTTACTTGCAAGAAGTCTACTTGTTTGATATCATTCATCGATTTGATTACTCCCTTAAGACCCAGCATAGTTATGATAAAAAAGCATACATTGTTGATGTTGGATTGGCTGGAGCGATCTCATTTAGCTTCTCCCAAAATCAAGGGCGTATTCTTGAAAATATAGTCTTCTCTGAATTAAAGCGTCGGAAACATGAAATTTATTATCACAAAGAAAAGAAAGAATGTGATTTCATTGTAAAGAGAGATTTGGAAATCATTTCAGCAATTCAAGTTTGCTCAAATCTATCCCTTGAAGAAACAAAACAACGTGAAGTTGAGGGGTTGATCGAAGCAATGGATCAATACAATTTGCAAGAGGGACTGATCCTCACACTAGAAGAAGAGAACCAGCTGACGATTGAAAAACACGGAAAAACATTCAAAATAATAATTCAACCTGTTTGGAAATGGTTGCTAGCAACTTAAGAGCTAACTGATATGATAAATAGAGTCAAAAAGACCGTATTAAATTACAATATTTTGCCTGCTTGAAATTCAAAAATCAACATTAGATTTCTTTCAAAACTTTAACGTTCAGTGACTTTCACCTGACACGCAAATCCGTGATTTGCTCTCTAAAAGTTACTAAATAAGAGTCTATCGAATGAGAAGAATGGATAATCTTAATCTGATCAGCCAGAGCTTCGGGCAACTCCCCAGTGCCCCACGGCAGAGGTATAATATTGTACTTTCTAGGATTTTCTTCACCCCTTACATTCCGACAACTCACGACTTTCTGCAGAATATGTCTCATCTATTTGATGCAGTCCTTTTTGATTTTCTGCGATAATGGCCTCACAAACTAAAGCCCGGCACAAAGCTTTTTCCTTATCGATGGTGGCTCCTTCCAAAGATAAATTGCTATGCAGCATCGCTTGGATATTGAATGCCAATTCTGGCTGCGATAAGGGTAACCCAACGACCTCTTTAAATAGATTAAAGCAACCAATACAAGGAACAAGAAGCCCTATAATGACATTCGGAGCATCTTCAAGGAGAGTTTCATCTATCTTTAAGCCATCAACTGCTGACCGAGTAGATGAAAGATAAGGTCGCAAATCTGTATTTGCTAATCTGCTGATATAATCCTCCGTATGCAAATAATTATAACATGAATAAGTTTGAGGGATGGTCTCGGGAATGAATGTTCCTGCACCAAAAGTCATCACATGCAATCTTTGACGCTCCGCATCTGTCAATAATGAAAGTGCCTTGTATGTTACAGCAGCACCATGGCTATGCGCAAATATAGTGATCTTACAATTTGTGCTACGTGTTGGCACTCTATTAATCAACATTTTGAAATGAGCTTGAATCTCCTGTTGCAAAATATAAAATTGGTGTTGGAGATCCAGATAAAATTGGTGTTGAAGATCCAGCGGCCATAACAAAACTCCTGATTTTTAAGGGTAAATCACGAAATTCAAAAACTATTAATAACACTAATAAACTATTCGGATAAATTCTTGTCAATCTAAAATTGACCGTTTTAGATTTTTCAACAAAAAACAAAGATTTAATATTTTTAATTAATTTAAAACAAACAACTTAAGAAGTGCGCTTCTGATGATTTTCCCCAATGGCGATCGAGGAAGGTGTGAGACAAATCGGCAGCCGCGTATCCGCTCAAAAGGGAGGACGATGGCATTGAAACGTTGAATCAATTGCTCAAGCGAGCTGTCATCGCCTTGAACAGCGGCGAGGTGGATGGTGAAGCCTAGCCGCTCGTCGGGCACAGGCACTAACGTCGCGTCGATGTCGACGCCGAGTTGATCTTTGAGCTGCTGAAAATTCGCTTCCAAACGATCCACATCGACATTTTCGCCTCCAATTTTAATCAAGCCGCCTGCACGTCCAAGAATCGTGACCACTCCTTCGTGGATGTTTCCACGGTCTTCTGTGGTCAGCCACCCCGCTTCTTTCGGGTCGGAGACGGTGATTTCGCCCTCAGCAGCCAATGCATAAGCACTCAATAGCGAGGCTCCACGAAAACGGAGCCGACCCTCCCGTTCCTCCCCTTCAAGATGGGAGAGGAGCTTCAAAGGTGGGTAAGAATCTTCGATCCAGCCAAGGGGTGCGGTGGCAATCTGAGAGGCGCATTCGGTCATGCCATAACTCGGCAGCACTGGCCACCCCAGCGCCATAGCTTGCCGATAGAGCCTTTCCTGCAGCTGCCCCCCTCCAATGACGACAGCACGGAGTGATGGCGGCGCATGCCTTTGCAGCAGCACCAAGTCGTGCAGCTGAGCCGGGACGAGGCTGGTTAAAGTCCCTTTAGTTTCGGCGAGGAAGCCGAAAAAGTGTTCCGGCTGCCATTTTCCCGGATGTGCGCTTTTCAAGTCATAGACAGCAGCCCCTGACAAATAAGCGCGCGCCAAAATTCCCAAACCCCCAACATGGAAGGTCGGCAGCGTCTGCACCCAACGATCGGTGTGATCGCTTTCAAGATGGGCATTGACGGCTGTTGCAGAAGCTAGAATCGCCTTTTTGGAAAGTCCGACCCATTTCTGCACGGTGGATCCAGAAGTCGCTAGCCAGAGGTGAGCGGGATGGATCGATGCCGTCAATCTGACGATCTGGTCAAACCGAGCTTTCTCTTCAGAAGAATAGGCAGGATTCGCCAACACCGCTGAGCCATCCCCCTCCCAATCAATCTGCATCAGAATTCCTCCCAAGGCAAGACAGCGAGTTCATCATTGAATCCACAACCTGTTCCCTTAGGCCGAGTGAATTGCGGACCACGCCAATTGAGTTGGGAACTGAAGAGAGTGGGGCGGTAAGCCCGATGCGAAAGAAGACCATGCGTGTCGAGGCAATGCGGATCGACGCATGAGCAGATATAGGCCGCAGCGACCTGTTCGATGGGATGGCCCAAGTTTGTTGTGATAATTTTTCTTTGCGACGTTTCTTTGAGATAGAGTTCCGGACCATGAATCGCTGGTTTGATGATGAGGACAGAAGCAGCATGAGGCTGACAGCAAGCTGTTGCGGCATGTCTGTCGCAAGCTAACGTCCATCCTTGCTGCTGGAATCCCTCCCAAAGGTCAACCTGAAAAGGGATGGGATCTTCAATGAAATCGATGTGATATTTAAGAGGGGCGATCCGATCTAAAAAATGGGTAAACTGAGTCAGATTTAAACTTTCATTAAAGTCTATGCGGATTTTGAGCGGGAGTTGAGGGAACAGCTCAAGCAATTGATCTGCCTCCGCTTGAAGATCTCTCCCCATCTTCAGTTTGACATGGGTAAATCCTTCTGCAACAGCTTGAAGCAGGTGGTCGACAGAACAGAGGATGAGGTCGCCGATAAAGAAATGGCTCTCAGGAATGGGTGTCGACTGAAGGAGATGATGTGCCTTAGAACGCGCTGCAGCATCAATTTGAGCAAAGAAAAACGCCCGATCGAGTAAAGGAGTCCACCGGCCTTTGAATAAACAGGCAAGCTGCTCTTGAATGGGGAGATCTCCAAGTTCCGGCCAAGGGTGGCAGTCAGCATAGCCTATCCTCCCATCCTCGTAGACAACTCGCAGCAGAGCACCTGTTCGACTCTTGGAAGACGAACAGGCGTTTAATGAGGATTTGCTATCAAGCTGGTAGTAACCGTAGGCGATTTTCATCCGATGAGGTGTCCGAAAGCCATGAGGGAGGCAAATAGCGTCTGGCATAGTGCGCTGATGGCCAAGTTTTGATTGAACGAATCCGACGGCTGATGATTCCAGATTTCACGCAGATTCCGAATCATCAGAGGGAGTGCTAAACAAGGTAGAAGAGCCATCCATAGATCACCTTGAACAATCCAGTAGAGGCCTAATACATAGGGGAAGAGAGTGCAGAAGGTGATTTCCCACCGACCGAACTGCTCGCCAAAACGGACAACTAACGTTTTCTTATTGACGACAGCATCATCAACACGATCGCGAAGGTTGTTGATGGCATGTGGAACAATCGAGAGGAAGCCGATTTGCACTCCAGCAAGAAGGGCTCGCATAGAGAGAAACCCTGTTTGCAGATAATAGGTTGCAACGGTAAGTACACAACCGAAAAATAACAAAATGAATAAATTGCTGATCCCAACGTAAGCAAAAGGAAAGGGACCGCCCGTGTAGAGGTAGCCGCACGCGATGGATAAGAGTAAAATGACCACGAGTGGCCACCCTCCTACAACCATCAGAGGGATGCCGAAAAGGAGAGCGAGGGAGAAGCTGACGCATCCTCCGAGGAAGAACTGGTTGGCATCGAGATATTTGGCACGCTGCAAATGGATTTTATCGACCTTATCTTTGGCATGACGATAGTCCAGGACATCGTTCATGAGGTTGGTCCCAATCTGAATGGCCAATGCTGCAAATAAAGTGAAAATAGAGAGAAGCCAATTCATCTGCCCTGCGTCAGAAGAGGCCAGAGCTGTTCCAATCAGGATCGGACCCAATGAAATCAACAATGTTCTAGGTCTGATGGCAAGCCACCAAGAGAGCAAAGCCCCCTTCTTAGGGACATCTTGCGCTGGAGAAAAGGTTGTGTTAGGCATAGCACTCCTCATGTTATGGTAAACGTGGGTATTGGTTAAAATCTGGTTTGCGTTTCTCTAAAAAGGCATTTTTCCCTTCTTGAGCTTCTTCAGTCATATAATAAAGGAGCGTCGCATTGCCTGCTAAATCGAGCAAACCGACCTGTCCATCGCAGTCGGCATTCATGCATGCTTTTAAACAGCGTAAGGCAAGCGGAGAATGCTGAAGGATTTCACGGCACCATTTAACAGTTTCCTCTTCAAGTTGAGCTAGAGGGACAACGCAGTTGACAAGCCCCATCTTCAAAGCTTCCTGAGCGTTATATTGACGGCAGAGAAACCAGATTTCCCGCGCTTTCTTCTGTCCGACGATGCGTGCGAGGTAGCTGCTCCCGAGTCCTCCATCGAAAGAGCCAACACGAGGGCCCACCTGGCCAAAGCGTGCGTTGTCTGCAGCGATGGTCAAGTCGCAAACGATATGGAGGACATGTCCACCGCCAATAGCATAGCCGGCAACCATAGCGATCACGGGCTTAGGCAGAGAGCGAATCTGCTTCTGCAGGTCTAAGACGTTGAGGCGAGGGACTCCGTCTTCGCCGATATAGCCTGCATCGCTCCGCACACGTTGGTCCCCGCCTGAACAGAAGGCATGAGGCCCCTCTCCCGTCAAGATGATGACGCCGATGGAAGGGTCGTTGCGGCAGAGTTCAAACGCCTGCTGCATCTCTTGAACAGTCTCAGGGCGGAACGCATTGCGCACCTCAGGGCGGTTGATGGTGATTTTGGCAATCCCATCTTCGCTCCTTTCGAGTCGAATATCTTCAAACTGTTTAATGGGAGTCCATAAAGAGGCGAGAGTTTGCTCCATAAAATACCTTGGGGTAACTGTTGTTTAGCGACATGATTTGTGTTGTTGAATGTCGGTTATACTGAAAATCGGGATAATTGCGCAAGAGACAAGGAATACAATGACCTAAGGGACCAAAGGAGGTGATTGCAGAGGTCGCGCGCGAACCAGATCTGCGAGCTATCGCCGAAAACAGACTTTTATCAGCTCACAGGTCCTTGCTAAAATTGACCATCGAAAAGCGGAAGAAGACTTCCGCACTCCAAACGCTTCGCGTATTCAAGACGATTTGTTGGATACGCGAAGCGTTTGGAGTGCGAAAGCCCCCTTTCGCTTTTCCACCAAAGGTTGTTGATCAGAACATGTGTGCTTATAAAAGTTGGTTGGGGGCAATAGCTAAGCTCAAGCAGGTACAGGCCAAACTTCTGCAATTACCTCTTGAGGTCCCTTGTCCCTTTCCTTTAGGTCCTTTAAAACTCGCTTTCTAGACAGCGTTTCAACATCCCTTCAATCTCCACGTTCTGCTTGAAGATGAGCTCCCCGATCGATAGGACAGGCCTGAGATGGGTCATTGCATTGCAAATAAACAGGTTGGCTGTTCGCGGCACAGCATCAAGGGTGGCTTGGATAGACTGAATCGGAAAAGGAATGAGGGTTTTCAGGTATTGAAGAAAAACCCCTTTCAAATAGGGAAGCCGTTCGTCGGGAATAAAACAAGTCGACTCATGGATCCAGAAGACATTCGATCGATTTGTTTCAAGAATCACCCCATCCCGTCCGCAGAGGAGTGCTTCGTCAGCTCCTTGCTGCAACGCACACCGCTCAGCATAGAGATAATCCAGGTATGACAGGCTTTTCACTTCCGCGAGCGGACGTTCCATCGGATGAGGGAACAGCGCCAGCCGCACCGGCCGGAAAGGCTGCCATTTGTAAGGGGCCAGTGTCATCAATACATGTCCTAAGCACCGCCTGCTTCCCTCTTCGGATGCTGTTGCAATGATTTTAAGCCGCCAAATCCCCTGTTTGGCATCGTTCAACGCAATGAGCATTTCAATCGCGCTGACGTTGATTGCTGGAATGGTAAATCCCACAATCTCAGCATGCCGATAGAGCCTCTCAAGGTGTGATGACAGCAGCTCTGGCTGCCCATGGCTCACTCGCACCGTTGTAAAGACGCCGTCACCAAACTGAAATCCGCGATCAGCAACAGGGAGAACAGCAAGCGCTTGCTGCTTGTACTGACCATCCAGAAAGACCCACGAGTCAGATGATTCCATCAATTTCCCTTTGTAGCGCTTCCCTCAGGCCGAGCAGATCAAAAAGTGACGATCCCTTATGTAGAGTCTCCCGGTATTCATCTTCGGCGTTGGAATCGAACAAGATCCCGCTCCCCAGTTGTATCGAAGAGCTTCCCCCTTTTTGCATCACCAAGCTGCGGATGGTGATATTAAGATCGAAATCCCCGTTTCCGACGATATAACCAATCGAGCCAGTGTAGATCCCTCTCGGCCTCAGCTCTAAGGCGTCGATCACTTCGATCGCCCGCAGCTTTGGACAGCCGGTGATGGAGCCGCCTGGAAAAGATGAGCGGATGATATCAAGCGAAGAATGGCGTCCATCTGCTTCTGATTGGATGATAGAAAGGAGGTGGAAGACATTCGTATAGGCTTCACATCGATATAAATCAGGAACAACAACGCTCCCTGTCTCACTCACTTTGCCTAAATCGTTCCGCATTAAATCGGTGATCATCAACAGCTCCGCCCGCTCTTTTGTCGATGTGAGCAGCTTTTCTCGATTTTCAGCATCTTCATCCCCATTTCTTCCTCTTGGGATCGTCCCTTTGATCGGACGTGTCTCTAAACGAGTCCCTCGTTTGCATAAGAATCGTTCGGGAGAACTGCAAACGATCGTGGTGTCGCCGCTATTAAAAAATGTTGAAAACGGAGCAGGGTTGAGTTGGTTAATTTGATGGAAGAGCGAAAAGGGGTCTTCGAGTGCGTCGAAGATAAATTCCTGTGAGAGGTTGACTTGATAGATCTCCCCTTCAGAAATCAGCTGTTTTGCTTGTTGCACATCTTCCAGATATCTTGATCGGCGATGGCCTCCAGTATGAAAAATGTGTTCTTTGCTTGTTGTGAAGGCCCGATGATTGCAGGGGTGCAGTTTCAGCTGTTGAAGATATTCTTGCCATCCCTCAGCTGTAGAAAACATCTCTAGCCATTTAAGGGCATCTCCTCCAACGACATCCATCACAGCCTGATTCATTGAGATCTTCACCTCAGCCTCTTCCGTGCGATGGTCGACGATGACAACAAGCGCACAACGCTGCCAAAAGGCATCTGCAGTGACCGACGGACGGTAGGGCAACGCTTTTTCCTTGTCGGCAGAGGCAGCCATCCCATAGCCGAACCACCCGAAAGCCATCTCACCAGGATCTTCTTCGATCCTGGAGAAGAAACATGTCTGCAAAGCATCCCAAGAGTCATCGACGCACATCGAGGCGGTCGTTTTTCCCATGCGATGGCAAATTTCAGAACCAAACACTATGATCGTTTCATAAGGGAAAAGGGCGAGCAGTGAACGCTCCGCAGAGTCGCCACAGCCCCCAGAGTAAAGAAGGCAGGTGCCTGGAAGATGGGCGAATTTCCCCGCCATCTCCATCAGCAAGGTTGAGGGAAATTTCGATAAGTTAATGCGTTTAAGCGTCATCAGGGAGTTTCATATTGTGGTAGACAGCGTCAACATCTTCAAGCTCTTCCAACCAATCGATTAACGCTAAATTATCCTTTACCGCTTCAGCATCGCATTCGACGTAGCTCTTCGGGATCATCTCCAATTCAGCTTGGTCGCAGCTGATCCCAAGCTGGTTGACTGCATCTCTCACTGTGTAGAGCTGAGTCGGATCCGTCGTGATGATATAGAGGTCATCGGTCACTTCGAAGTCTTCGGCTCCTGCTTCACTAGCAGCTAGAAATAACTCATCCTCCACAGCATGGTTTTTTGAGAGCTGTATGACTCCTTTACGATCGAAATTGAAGGCCACAGCTCCTGGGCTGGCAATGTTCCCGCCCCTTTTGTTCGTCGCTATCCGCATTTCAGAAGCAATGCGATTTTTATTATCGGTCATCACATCGACAATGATTCCTACGCCGCCATGGCCATAGAGTTCGTACATCATCTCATGATAATCAGCTTGGTCGGCACTCGACGCCTTCTTGATGTTGCGATCAACATTCTCATTAGGCATATTAACAGCTTTAGCTTTCTGCAGAGCAAGGCGTAAGCGAGGGTTTGACTTCTGGTCTGGTCCACCCAGTTTAACTGCACTGATGATCTCTTTCGCAACGCGGGAAAAGATCTTCCCTTTTTTGGCATCCGCTCTACCTTTTCGGTGTTTGATGTTTGCCCATTTACTATGACCTGCCATAATGAAACCTACTTCCCTTAAATAATAATGATTGGTTTTCTCTAATCCACTGCTCTGCTTCACGATAGTATTTAAACTTCTTCTCTTGCTTCTTAAACGATGGACTATGGATCTGCTTTCGCCCAGTTTCATCAACATAAGCCGGATAGACATAATGCAGCATTTCGTGATAGATCACATAGGAGACGAAATACTCAGGAAATTGCGCATGATCGAGGAGTCGATTTATTTTGATTAGCCGCAAAGCATCGTGAAACAACCCGAAGGTCACTCTGCGGCTTGTCGTTCGCTTGCCGTGTCCAAACCAAGTGATCCTCAAACCCAACGGCCGATCGAAATAGGTCTCGTTGATTTGTTGATAAAGTTCTTGGAGGTGATAGACCTTGCCAGCAACTTGAAGTTTAGAAGGATCGAGTTGATGGGAATAGTCGAGGCTCTGAATCCCTGTTTCGATGAAAGCTTTAATAGAGGGGTCTAGCCTGTTATTCCCCCCTCGTAGGTAACATGTCAGCGCCTTCATCACATCACGAGGCGCTTGCAAAAACATGTGGTGCAGAGACACTCTTGTGCACGAAGGTTCCCATTTAACGCTTAAGAGCGTCGAGCGGTTATCGTTGATCTTCAGCAACAGCTTCTTGCCAAGACTCTGCTCAAGCTTATGATGAATGATTTTCGTTTTATGTTGATCGTAAAACATACCAATTCACAAAAACCTTTCCATAAATACACGAGCAGCATACCCATCTTTTTCCTTTATCCACGACTGCTGACAGCCAAACTCGGAGAATCCAAAACGTTTATAAAATTCGATCGCCGGATTTCCCCCATAAACCTGGAGGTGGAGCAGCTCGATTTTAAATTTTTCTTTAACCAGCTTCATCAGACTACTCATGAGATAGCTGCCAATCCCTTGGTTTCGAAAGTTTTTCCCAACGATGATTCCAAATTCACATTGGTGTGCTAATTTCCGATAGGGCTGCAAATACAGAGTAGCAATCCCGCATGGAATGCCGTCCTTCAAGATCGTTATTGTGCATTTGTAACGATGGAAAACAATCCACCGCATGACAGCATCGTCGACTTCCATTTCTCCGTCCATAGGAAACCAACAGCCAGTTTCCGGCTCCATCAACCACTCTTTTAGATGCTTGGCGTCTCCGGGTTCCGTATAACGGATCTCAACTCCAGGAGGCAGTTCTACTTTGTGCTGATCCATTAGCCAAACTCCTTTAAATAAGCATAGATGAAATCATCTAACTCCCCATCCATCACAGCCTGGATATTGCCCGATTCCATTTTTGTTCGGGTATCTTTGACTAGCGTATAGGGTTGGAAGACATAATTTCTAATTTGACTTCCCCATGCATTATCTTTTTTTTCCCCTTTCAATTCATTCATAGCTCTTTCTCGCTCAAGAACCTCTAACTCATAGAGCTTAGATCGGAGCATCTTCAAACAGGTCTCTCTGTTCTGCACCTGACTCCGCTCAGCTTGACACGAGACTGTAACACCAGTTGGAAGATGTGTCATCCGCACTGCTGAATCCGTCTTATTCACGTGCTGCCCTCCGGCTCCCGACGCGCGATAAGTGTCGACGCGGACTTCTTCAGGCTTGATCTCGATCTGAATATCGTCAGTGATCTCAGGCGTCACATCGACGGAGGCAAAGCTGGTATGCCTCTTGGCATTGCTGTCAAACGGAGAGATCCGAACAAGGCGATGAACCCCTTTTTCAGCTTTGGAATAACCATAAGCAAAGCTGCCGTTGAATTTCAGCATGATACTTTTGACCCCGACCACATCCCCTTCAACAAAGTCGACAACTTCAACTTTCCATCCTCGCTTTGCAGCCCACCGTTGATACATCCTCGAGAGCATTAGAGCCCAGTCACACGCTTCAGTTCCTCCTGCACCGGAGTTGATCGACAAATAGCAGGCCTTGCTGTCCATTTCCCCAGAAAGCATCCGGCGCATTTCAAGCTCATTTAATCCTTGATCAACGTCATTCAGGTCCGCAAGGAGTTCATCGACAAGAGCTGTCTCATTCAATTCATACGCTTCAGGCAAGAGAGCAGAGATGTCGTTAAAGCGTTTTTTTAAATCGTGAAAGGGAGCCGTCCATGCCCGGAGCTGATTGCATTCGTTAATCACCTTTTGAGCTTGATCTGCCTCCTGCCAGAAAGCATCTCCTCCCATTAGAGTTTCCAATTCTTTGACGCGGGCTTCCTTAGAAGCTAAGTCAAAGATACCTCGACATATGAAGGAGACGTTCTTCTATTTCTCTTAATTTGGTCTGAGTTTCACTATTCATTGTCCTTTACTCCCCTTGAGTTGTTCAAATGAAAAACAATCTAGCTGTTTAGTCAATAAAAGTCAAAGAAATAATGACTGACTATTTTATCATTAAAAATCGCTAACAACAATTTAAAAACATGTTAAACACTTAACTAATCATCTTTCTTAATTATATCAATAGTTAACTTTAGAAACAAATGAAGTAATAAAGAAATTTTCGTAAGGGATGGGACAAGAACCAAATGAAGTAATTGCATAAGTCTGGACTGAACCGGAGCCCTTTGCTTTCGCCAAACACTGACACCTACCCTCTCACAGGTACTTAAAAAGAGTTTTCGAAGGAAAAGCGAAAAAGGACTTTCGCGCTCCAAACGGTTCGCGAAGCCACATTTGTGTTACGCGAGGCGTTTGGAGTGCGAAAGCCCTCTTTCGCTTTTTGTAGTCAACATTTTTGCCCGCTTCGCATGACCAAATTTATCTCGGGCATCGCGAAGCGTCTTTCTCTTTAATTCCCTGCGGGTGTAGTCTCTGGGGCTGGTGTCCCTGTGGGTGTAGTCTCTGGGGCTGGGATCTCTGCTGGTGGCGTCTCTCCTGCTAGTGTCCCTCCTGGAATCTCTCCTGCTGGGGGAATCTCTGCTGCTGGTGTCCCGGCTGGTAGCGTCCCTGCTGCTAGTGTCCCTCCTGGAATCTCTCCTGCTGGGGGAATCTCTGCTGCTGGTGTGCCGGCTGGTAGCGTCTCTGCTGCTGGTGTCCCG
>JAGVJP010000117.1 GCA_020051075.1 Parachlamydiales bacterium | reverse complement strand
GTGAATAAACACATTAATTGGAGTGTTCGCTCTTTTTCAAGAAAGATCTTTATAAGATCGACTCGAAATCCAGCATAGCAACTGATGCGTATGGGATGGACAGGATATGAAAGCATCTTGTTCAATATCCTGTCCATCCTGCCGCTTGCGATCCTGCCTATCCTGTTTTGTCCCTTTTGACTTATCCTGTTCATCTTGTTTACAGGGAATGGCATTGAGGCAGTTCTACTTTTTGAAATGAGTAGATGAGGATGCTGTTGTGGGATATTTGGGTTTGCTTTTATTGAGTTGTGGGGAATGATTTCTCTGGGGATGACTCCTTGGAGCTCTAGGCTGATTGTTCCGCCCATTTGGAATAGGCTGAGCCGCGATAGAAGGGTCTGGTTCATAACCTGGTTCAACCACACTAGGGATTTTCCGCTTTAATAGACGCTCGATGTCTGCAAGCAATTTGTGTTCATCAATGCAGACAAGCGAATAAGCACAGCCTTCATTGCCTGCACGTCCAGTACGTCCGATGCGGTGTACGTAATCTTCAGGAACGTTTGGAAGTTCGAAATTAACGACATGGGGAAGCTGATCGATATCGAGTCCCCGTGCTGCAATGTCTGTGGCAACGAGGACACGTAATGAACCTTTCTTAAAATCATGCAGCGCTTTTGTTCGGGCAGACTGACTTTTATTTCCATGAATCGCCTCTGCAGTTATGCCATCGAGAGTTAATTGCTTTGAAAGTCGATTCGCGCCATGTTTAGTGCGAGTAAACACAAGAACTTGTTTCCAATTTTGCGAGGAGATTAAAAAGGAGAGAAGTTTGCGTTTGTGTTCATTGTCGACAGGATAAACCACCTGTGAGACTAACTCGGTTGGCGTATTACGGACCGCTGCTTCAATGATTTGGGGCGATTTTAGAAAACTATGAGCAAGAATTTTAATCTCGTCTGAGAAGGTTGCAGAAAACAAAAGGTTTTGTCGATTTTTTGGCAAGAGAGCAATAATCCTCCGAATATCATGAATAAAACCCATATCCAACATCCGATCTGCTTCATCAAGGACGAGGATTTCGACATGGGAAAGATCGATGATTTTTTGCGAAACGAGGTCTAAGAGTCTTCCAGGAGTGGCAATAATGATATCTGCGCCGCTCTGCAACTTCTTAATTTGCGTATTGATGTTCACACCACCAAAAACGACTTGAGCTTTGAACGGCAGGTGTTTTCCATAAGTTGTCACACTATCGGCAACTTGTGCAGCGAGTTCGCGCGTCGGAGTTAAAATGAGGGCGCGTACTGTGCGGTTTTGTTGATGTTTTCGGTTCGACATTAAAAGTTGAAGAAGAGGCAATGTGAAGCCGGCTGTTTTTCCAGTGCCTGTTTGGGCACTAGCCAAGATATCGCCTCCCTTCAGAATGAGTGGAATAGCTTGTTTTTGAATAGAGGTAGCTTCCGTATAACCTTTTTCATCTATAGCTTGAAGGAGTTCTTCTTGCAGACCAAAATTTTTGAATGACATTATTTCCTGATAAATTATAGTTAGAGTGTGTAAAAAATGAAAGTATAACTCATCTCGTCATTTAAAGATATTGATTTAGGAAAAAAGATGGAGAACGTTCCAGACTATCAAATCTGAAGTACAGGGACAAAATTGTCTGGGACAAGTCCGCCATCAAAAGTTGGGAGCTTTTTTTCAGAATGACAAATACCGTCATAGATAGAAAGTATGATAGATTGACCTAAAAGATAAATAAATAAGTTTCTTTTCGATTTATGCAACAACGCCAATTTTGAGTAAAACCATTGAATTTTTTTGGTAAATTTGAGTAACCTCCATGACAGGCAATGTCTTTAATTGGATGATTGAAATTAGATATTATTGGAGAAATAAATGAAAAAATATAACTACACAACTGTAGTGTTAGTCTTGTTAGTTTTTTGTGTAATCCCTTGTGGTGGATGGACCCAAAATTCTGTAAAAGAAGAACTCAGATTAATTCTTGAAGAAATTCAAGACAAAGTCAAAAAGAAAGCTGATTTGCATGCGCATGAAAGCGCGCCTCTAATGATTGCTATTGGAGGATGTCCAGGTGTAGGCAAGAGTACAATTTCGCAATTATTACAAGCCGAACTGTCTGAACTAGGCGTTGCTTCTGCTATCATTAGTCTAGACCATTATGGACTCAGTCTCAATGAAAGAAAGCAATTTGCGAGTGAGTTAGATCCCAGAAGAATTCAATGGAATAAACTTCATAACACCTTGACAAGCATTTGTGAAGGTGAAAATGAAATCATTATCCCAACCTTCAATCAGCTGACTACAGAGAGGGGGCAAAAAATACTTCAACTAGCAAATGTTGACTGTATTCTATTTGAAGGTCTCTATGCCCTTGGTGATTTTCCTCCCATGGATTTATTACAATATGCGGATTTAGCAATATATCTCGAAACTTCTTTGGAGAATATTTATGACTGGAAATGGCAAAGGGAATTAAAGAAATCTTCACCCCGTTCTCCAGAATTCTTTTTTAATCATATGATGGAAATTGTCAAAGATTTTGCCTTTCATGTTTATCCAACAAGAAAAAATGCTGATTTCATCATTGATGTAGACTTTTTTCATCATTATTCGATATCAGATAACGAAGATGTAAAGAGTAGACTCGAACCAGATTTTACCTCATTCCGTTTGGAGACTCTGTCTTACAAGTAAACAACTAAAGGAGATTGCATATGAAAGAAGACCACCCAGAACCCACTACAAACGATGCAGGGATTCCCGTATCTAGTGACGAGTACTCTCTAACAGTCGGACCCGACGGGCCCATCTTACTGCAAGACAGCTACCTCATCGAGCAGATGGCTAATTTTAATCGAGAGAAAATTCCCGAACGTCAACCACACGCAAAAGGATCCGGAGCTTTCGGCCACTTCGAGGTTACTAAAGACGTCAGTGCCTATACTAAGGCGGCAGTATTTCAACCCGGTACGAAAACTGACACGTTGATTCGATTCTCTACAGTAGCAGGAGAACAGGGGAGCCCTGATACCTGGCGCGATCCGCGTGGTTTTGCTTTGAAGTTCTATACAAGCGAAGGCATCTACGATATGGTTGGAAACAACACTCCAGTATTTTTCGTTCGCGACCCAATGAAGTTCCAGCATTTCATCCGCTCTCAAAAACGCCGTGCAGACAGTGGACTGCGCGATCATGACATGCAATGGGATTTTTGGACGCTTTCACCTGAATCTGCACACCAAGTGACAGTGTTGATGGGGGACCGTGGGATTCCTAAGACATGGCGGAATATGAACGGCTATTCAAGCCATGCCTATATGTGGGTGAATGCAAAAGGAGAGCGATTTTTTGTAAAGTATCATTTTAAGACGGACCAAGGGGTTGATTTTCTTACCCAGGAAGAAGCCGACCGTTTAGCCGGTGTTGACGGAGACTTTCATCGTCGCGACCTATTCGATGCGATCAAAAGGGGGGATTATCCTAGCTGGACTCTGAAGGTGCAGATTATGCCTTTTGAGGAGGCGGCAACATACCGGCTGAACCCGTTCGATCTGACTAAGGTCTGGCCTCATAGTGACTACCCGCTGCACGAGGTTGGCCGGCTGAAGCTTGACCGCAACCCCACTGATTTCCACACTGAGATTGAGCAGGCAGCATTCGAGCCGAACAACATGGTCCCCGGGATAGGTCCCAGCCCGGACAAGATGCTCCTCGCCCGCCTCTTCTCCTATGCGGATGCCCATCGCGCTCGTCTGGGAGTAAACTACAAGCAGATACCAGTCAACCAGCCAAAGTGTCCCTTCCACAGCTATAGTAAGGATGGGGCGATGCGGACCCAGAATGTTTCCGATCCGGTATATGCTCCGAATTCAAAGGGAGGGCCCAAAGCCGACGGCCAACGCTATCCCCAGGTAGAAGTGTGGAATGCAAGTGGTGAGTTCGTGCATGCTGCCTATTCTAAACGAAAAGACGATGACGACTGGAGTCAACCAGGCAACCTCGTGCGCAAAGTCATGGATGATGCACAGCGTGACCGGCTTGTCTCAAATGTTGTCGGACATCTTAAAAATGGGGTGTCAGAGCCGGTTCTGGAGCGAGCGTTCGAGTACTGGCACAACATAGACAAGGATATTGGGGAGCGAATCAAAAAGGGAGTAAGGAGCTAATTTGCTAAGGCGCGTAGTGCCGTCAGGCCTTACCATTACCCATTTTTTTCAGCGCGAAGCGTTTGGAGTGCGAAAGTCCTCTTTCGCTTTATTCTAGATCAATTTTTGAGACATTCGTGTCTTTTG
>JAGVJP010000010.1 GCA_020051075.1 Parachlamydiales bacterium | reverse complement strand
TTTGTAGTGAACGGTAGCGATATTCCAGAGTTTCTCAGACAATTTCGGACACTCGGGCTCGTTCTCGAAAAGGGACACTCGGGCACGGGCAGGGGCACGAAAAGCGAGTTAGCCTGATGCGAATGCCTGTCCATCCTGCCGCTTGCGATCCTGTATATCCTGTTCCCAAGATGTGAGAGATCCTTGTGTTTAGTCTGCCTTCCCTCTTCGCAATAGTTACGAATTTTCTTTCACCCACAATTGCCTACAAAATTTCTTTGAAATGGATTTAAATTTGCATAAAATTCTAGAATAGTGCAAAATTAAAACAACAAAATTTAATAAACAATCAACACATGAAAAAATTAATATCTACAGTATTATTTTACATTTATCTTATCGTATCGATATTCTCATCAATTAATCCATCTTTAATTGCAAAAGAAACCGTTGAAAAAGAAACTATAAAACAAGATTATGAAATCATTTTTACTTCAACTATTTCTGATCATTACTTTCAGCAGCTCTCAACAAAAGCTGAAACACTCGAATATTTGCCAGAAGAAATTAAAATTCTCGTCGTTGCGCCAGGCACATCACCGGAAGAAAAGAGAACTACACATGAAGCCTTTATCTCAATTCTACGCAATTACATAGAGCAAAAAGAAGAAATCGATCCTCGTGTTCTTGAAGATATTGATGCCCTATCCTTCTTTGTGTTGGCAGAGAGCACTATTTTCATTGAACAACAGAAAATTCTGCATCACTATCTGGACTTAAGTGATGAAGCCATTGAGTCCAAACCCCTGCCTGAACTTATTCTAGATCATTACACGACTCTCTCCACAGAGTTTTTGGATAAAGGTCATTATTCTACAAATCCTGAAAAATTCGATCTCTTATACGATGGATTTCTCCCTTCAACACTCTTCACAATTGATTCCACTTCCTACCTCTATATGTATAATCCAGTATTAGAGAACAAATTATCCGCAGAAAAATCAATAGACCCTATTTTCGTGTCTTATCTTCGACACCTGAAGAAATTAAATAAAAAGCATCTCTACGTTAATGTGAAAAGATACGTAAGAGAACTGGATCAATTAGCAAAAAGCGACGAATTCAAAGATGTTTTTATTCTTTGGACTCTCGATAAAAGCTCAGACTTTTATCACCAAAAGAATGATTGGAAAGATAAGGATAATACTGAAGAATTTATCCTTGCTTTCAAGCAGAATTTATTCTCTTCTCCCGAATACAGCCAATGGCCTGAAGGGCTTTTAACCGAAACTTGGGATGAACGCATCTCCACGATGATCGATCAAGTCCAGGCCACCTATTTTGACAAAATCCAAGTCCTCAGCGCAATCCAAAAAGGGATATTCATTGAAATCACTTATGCGATGATCGCGAAAGAACTGCGTATGATTTATAAACCAGACTTTATCAATGCCACATGTCAGCTCACAATGGACCGCGGCCCCAGTCAATATAGCCTAGACTTTGTTTTCAACATCATCGACAGAAATAAAACATTGACGATCGAAGACAAGCGCCGCCTTATCGCCCTGTTTTTTACTTCACCCATCATCGGCAACAACCGCACCTCTCACGACTATCGCGTCAACCGATTATCTGCTACGATCGAGACGTTGTTAAGGTGATTGACAGGAACATTTCCGGAGGGAACCCGTTTTTTTGAACGGAGGAGATGCCGCACCCGATGTCACAGATCTCAGAAGCGAAGGATTGTCATCAACAAGAACAATGGAGAGTGTTCCTGTTGTAAAAGGACTATAAAACGGGGTGCAGGGATTGTCTCGAGGAAATGCACAAGGTGGGGGCACGACGAGCTCTGTCGACCCAGGACCAGATAATTGAGTTTTTAATCTAATTGACACTGTTTCCCCGGCTGTCAACTGCACAAGAGCTGTTTTTCCAAAATTCTGCACAAATCCAAATTGAACCTCAGGAAGTCCACCATTAATATACGCCGTTGATCCAAACAGATCCGTTCCTGGTGCTCTGGAACCATTAACGAGGATTTCCATCGCATACTCCCAACCTAACATAGTAAGAATTTCCGTATGATAGGTGAATAAATACACACCGTTTTGAGGAACATTGAATGTGTCGATTCCAGTCGGAGGGATGGGGTTAATCAGTAGCCAATTTTGAGATGCAGCTGGAATCGTTTCATAGGCGATTAGAAGATCGCATTCACTCCCACAACCACTTTGACTTACTATCTTGCTTGTATAAGCAAATAAGTAATTGTCAAATCCAGTCGTCTCCGGACCTGTCAACCCTATAGGTCCCGTGGAACCTGTAATCCCAGTTATTCCTATTCCACCTGTAGCACCCGTTAATCCTATTGCCCCGGTTGCCCCTATGTTCCCTGCTTCGCCTGTGGCTCCTGCAAGCCCTGTTACCCCGATTAATCCTGTTGCTCCAGGTATTCCCATTGGTCCCGTAGCTCCGGTAGGACCGATGACCTTCTTTCGTTTATGACAGGGGCGACATTTATGGCACTTGCGAGAATGTTTTTTGCCAGACCGAAGAGTAAGATCGTGTAGGTTGACAAGAGGACTGAAAGATAGGGGAAGAGCTGCTTCGATTTCATCAACATCACGAATTTCAGAACATATTGTCGATAGAGGGAAAAAAATGAGCATTAATAAGGCAAATTTGACATATTCTGATTTTTTTTTATTAATTGGCATTACAACTCGCAATTAGGTTGGGTTGATGAGAACAAATGAAATTGATGCTGATGTTGGCGCATAATTACCTTGTGTAGGAATGAGAAGTTGAAACCCGTCATTACTTGGATATGTTGACACTTGCAATGCCACCGTGTCAGTTCCAGTAAGATTCACTACAACACTATTTTCAAAACAAGTGGTTTGGATTAGGTTGGTCGTCTTAAATCGCTCCTCAATATCTGTCCCTGCAATAGGAATTTCACCTGGTTGGGTGACTAATTGAAAGCGATACTCTAGATAATCAAAGTCGGAGTTGATAATCTCGAATATCTCTACAGCATAAGAAACCAAATAGACACCTGTTTGTGGAACAATGAAAGAAGCTCCTGGAGTTGGGTTCAGACCCAACCAATTTGACGAAATGGGACCATAATCTTCAAAGCCAATAATGAAGTTGCTAATAGTGTTTTTTGTAAGATTATCGACTTCAAACTGTGACGTTCTATACGCATAAAGATAATTTCCAGAACTCGAAACCCCACTCGGTCCTATAGCTCCTGTCGGACCAATCAAACCTGTCAGCCCTTGGGAACCCGTCATCCCAGTCGCCCCTTGTAGGCCTGTTGGACCTATCGCTCCAGTTTGACCTTTTGCTCCCGTTGCCCCTTGAGCCCCGGTAAACCCTTGGCTTCCTGTCATACCAGTTGGACCCGTAGCTCCTGTACGCCCCCTACAACATCGCATCCCCCCTCTTATTTTATCCTGATGTTTAGGACAGGCTTCTTTAATTTTCTGACTTAAAGTTTCCACATCATGTTGAACATTAGCGTCAGCTTCAATCCGATGGCAATAAAGCAAAAAAATCAGAAGCTTTGCTAAAGGGGTGTATGAGATAAATTTTGAAATCATTGACATTCTAAGAGGTGCTCCTGTGATTAATCATGACCTATCTTCCACTAAATTTACCCTTCTTCAATTAATACTATTGATAACCGAGCACTTGTATAAGGAGAGAAGTTTGTCGATGCTGGAATAATGAGTTCAGCACTTGAATAAAATGATGGAAACCAAAGCGACATTTTAACTGAAATTGAGTCTCCTTGAGCAAGATCAAGGATACAGCTGCTTCCTAATTGCTCGTCAATCTGGATAACGACACCTGTCTGCATGACATCTTGGACAGCCTCGGTATAAACGTCTGTTCCTGCGGCAGCGACAGAATTCACTAGGATATTAAGTTCATAGAGAATTTGGAAGGCATAAAATTCAAAATTTGACTGAAATGAAATGTAATATTTCCCAGTTTTGGGAATCGTAAAAGTGTCGCTTGGAAGTGCGGGTAAGGTCCAGTCTGGGGAAACTGGGCCGCTGGTGTTAAATGGAATCAATGTTTGAACGGGGTTCGTTGGCGAGGTTACAGAGATTTCGCCAAAATTTGACAAATAGACATAGAAATAACTGCCTATAAATGAAGATCCTGTCGCTCCTGTACTCCCAGCTGGACCTTGAGGTCCTTGCGCTCCGGTGAGCCCTGTTGGCCCTTGAGGTCCGACGGGTCCCATGGCTCCTGTCAGACCAATCGATCCAGAAGCACCGGCTGGTCCCGTCGGCCCAACAGCTCCTGTAGGACCTGTTATTCCCGTAGCCCCTGTGGGCCCTATTGGACCCCGAACACAGCAGATCCGTTTTTTATGTTTTTTTCTTTTCTTTCTCTTTTTTTTTGGGGGAATGCAATGCTCGAAATGAGAGAAATCAGCAAAGAATCGGTTGATCGTATCCAAACCGGTTCCATTGATAACAGTTGGGAGATGATTTTCAGCCGGAAGCTGTGTGATTGAAACAATAAGAGCTAAAAAAAGTTGGAAAACACGGTTCACTCTGTTCCCTCAGTTGCTTACATCGCCATCAAATTCAAATTAACGCCAACATAAAGTATAATCGTATCTTCGTCAAGACTTTAGACTTTTCAAAGACCTGCGCTTTCACAACCGCTCTACAAATTGTCGAGAGTTAACTGTTGTGATGAGTTTTTCAACGCTCTGTTCATCTCTCTTTCGACCCAATAAGCGTCCCACGCACGACCTTGTTCTTTAAGACTTAAATGAAGGCCAAAAAGGAGCCTCCCATTGCGTTGCAACTCCGTTAACCCTTTTTTGAACATCATTTCTGCTTCTTCATAACGTTTTCCAACCAAAAATGCCTTGCCAAGTTCAATTCGACTTAGGACATACCATGCTGGCGGTTCGTCATAGTTCAAGCGGTCTTGCACTTCAACGGCTTTTTTTAAATTCTCTATATGAGCAGAATGCTCTCCAAAAAACCGTGCTTGTGCAGCGTCGAGGAGAATTTCTCCTAATTCAAAAATTTTGAAAGCAGGATTATTTCCAATCTCATCGCTGTCTTTAATCTTCTGTTTAGACTCCATCATCAAATTCCTCTCCTTACGATAGGCATCGACATCTCCTAAATTGATCAAAGCCATCGCTCGGCTAAAATACCAATAGGTTACTGTGGCAGCATAATCTTCAGGGGGACGAGGAAAGGCTAAAATCTCCTTCCAACGATGGAAATAGAGATTGACCTCCATGGAAGCCATCATAAACCTCAGAAGATCCGGCATTTTTTTATAATAAGGTTTGATCAATTGATTCAATTCATCTGCAGTACGGATGGCATTTTCGTAATCTTCAGACAGCATATAAATTCTAGATAGAACTCTCATATTATGGGTTAAATAATGAAGGGGGTAATCCCCATCTATTCCATGTTCATGAATATACTCACGATCAGCTGCAATGGCTTTTTTACTTGTTTTAATCGCGTTGTCATAATAACCGCAGAGGATGAAAATATGACAGGGCATATGCATCAGATGACCCGACTCAGGGAGTAGATGCGTCAAGCGAAAAGCTGATAGCAGCGCTCGTTCGGGTGTTGGGGATTCCTCCCAAGCGTGAATGGAATAGTGGTTAGCGCCAATATGTTCGGGATTGCGGTCAAGTACTGATCTGAGAACATCGATCGCTTCAAGAGTCCCTGCTTTCGGTTTTCCATCCCATGTCCAGTATTTCCACGGATCTATATCCAAGATACTTTCTGCATAAAGGCATGCTGCATCCAAGTCTTCAGGATATTTTGTGGACACCTCCTTCATGGCATCGCGATATTTATAACGTAAAGCCACAAGATCTCCTGAGGGATCATTTGTATATCTCTGCACCAATGCTTTAATATAGGCCTGTTCTACAGGAGAGGCTCGAGAGATTAGTGTCAAAGCTTTTTGAGAATAGTCATACGCTCGCTTTTCATGTTCAGGAGTGACATCTGTATTGATATTCTGCCCTAGAGCTAAAGCCATGCCCCAGTAAGCCATCGCAAGATTGGGATCGAATTGAGAAGCTTTTTCAAATTCTTTGAAGGCTAGATCGTGGTTAAAGGCAAAGATGAAGGTCAAACCTTTGTTGAAACTTTTCTGAGCGGTGGGGTTATCCGTCGAAACAGGATGGTAGATCTCCCTCATCGGCAGCGTATCTCTTAAGTCCAAGTCCGGTTCCATCGCCCCGGAAGGCTCGACTTTTTTCTCAGAAGAAACGGTAGCGAGCTCAGCTCGAAGAAGTCCAGGAATGGCGATCATCACAGCGCTAGCAACAATGACTATTTGAACAACATATTTTAATGAAGCTTTAGACATTGACTCTCACCTGTTGTAACAAATTTGGGTTTTCCTAATTTATTAGCATTTAATCTTCGGCTGAGCAACATTTTTTCCTGTTCTTTGAAAAATAATCCTATGAAATATGTAAAAATTAAATTATAGGTTTATGCGCGGCATTCATGGGATTTTCAATGGGTGGCTGCTCGATCAAATTGAAGGAGAGACAGATGAACTATAAACATTACATTCTATATTTATTGTACTTTCTTTGCCTATTCCCCAAGAGTTCGCTGACAGCAAAAGAAGAAGCAGACTACATTGTCATTGGTGCAGGCACAGCAGGGGCAACGATTTCCAAACTGCTCTCAGATGACTTTAACACTTCAGTCATTACGATACACAATGGAAAAAATTTTACTCAAAATCCAAACATTAAATATTCGCGCAATGCTCCAACGACCATCCTATCCGCCTTAATAGGCCCTCCTTTTTTTCAGAATGGATTTTCCTCCCCGCAACCTAGTGTAGATGGCAGAGAAATTTTCTGGGCTATGGGAGTACCAGAAGGCGGAACATCATCAGTCAATGCTGGAGCTTGGGCGCGCGGAACAAACCAGGTGTATTCTCAGTGGGAACCCATAGCAGGTCCAGAATGGTCGACAACTCAAATTCAGAATATTTACACGAGCCTTGAAAAATATAAGGGTTTAACTCCAGATCCAGCATTAAGGGGTTATCATGGACCGATCAATGTGCGTCAAGTCCCTATTCCAACATCTTTTTCGCTCAAATTCTCTCAGGCTGTGGCAACAGCAACAGGAGAGCCTATTGTTCTCGACTATAATGACATTAATACTCCAATCGGCGTATCGCCTCAACTTCAGTACACCCAGAAAGGGTGTAATGGCAAATTCAGAGTCAGCAGTGCGACAGCATTCTTGAATAGATGCGTCGTCACACCCAATGGCAAAGGCGTTGGAGGGAGAAAACTGAACATCAAGTATAAAAGTACAGCCCTCAGAACACTATGGAAAGACAACAAAGCAGTTGGCGTCGTCTATTCGAGAAATGGCATAGAACGAAAAGCTTATGCCAAAAAGGGTGTCATCGTATGCGGGGGCCTCTTTAGCAGTGCCTTTTTGATGCACTCTGGGGTAGGTCCTAAGGAAGTGCTCCAACCCCTTGGGATAGATGTGAAGTTCGACAACCCCAATGTAGGGGCGGTACTTGCCGATCAAACGCTTTTATTAAGTGCGTTCGCGACAAACCCTGACGACACCCCTGTTCGAATAAGAAAATCCTTTGGCAACGGTTTAATCGACCATCTCTCATTCCGTAAACTGAAACGAATCCTATTTCATCTCCCGGTCATTGCTAATCTACACAATGCAAATGACAAAAAACAGCTAACCAACGTGCTTTTATCTAAGGATTTCAGCTTTCCAGAAAATAGTATTTTTGCCCAAATTTCTTGGCTCCCAACTCCTGGAGGAGATCCGACGATAAGAACAGTTCGGATTTCGACCGTCAACCCGATCCCTGGGCTCGCTTTTGCCATCATTGATCTCATCCAACCCCAAAGCAGGGGGCGCATCACCATCAATAGTGCTAATCCCTTTGATCCGCCAGTCATTGATCCAGGCACATTCAGCAACCCAGCTGACTTAGAACTTTATGTGCAGACATTCCAGGTTTATATCAAGAATATCAATGCCATCCTGCATGCAATGGACGAAAAATATGAATTGATCTTTCCTCCACCAGCGATATTAGATGACGTTGATCTTTTAACCGCCTTCATCAAAGAAGTCGTCGGATCCAGCCAATGCTGGCAGAGTCATTGCCGCATGGCCCCATTAGCTCAAGGGGGAGTTGTCAATAGCATTGGTCAGGTCTATGGAGTGCAAAACCTTTACGTAGCGGACGACTCAATTGTCCCAGTTGCTATGGATGGAACGCCAATGGCATCAGCCTATTTGATTGCTGCCAATATTGCCAGACTCTTACAACAATAACTCTGAGAACATCATAAGGATTTATCATGAAGCATCGCCAATTTTTCAGCTATTGTCTATTGTTTTTATCTCTAATGATGCTAAATGGTGCATCAACGCATGCAGATCACTCAACATGCAAGACAAGTGGATTTGAGCGATGGCTTTGTAAATCAACAAAGAAGCTAGATTCAACGGGTAAAGTCGTTCAAACTTCAATAGGTCCTGTTCAGTACGTCTTAAAAGGGCATGGCCCTGTTGTCATATCTATCCATGGGGGTTTTGGAGGGTGGGACCAAGGCTTGTTAATCGCTTCTAACCTTATTGATGAAGGTTTTTCTGTGTTGGCGATTTCTCGTCCCGGTTATCTCGGATCAGCCATTCCACCACTCCCTCCAACGGTAGAGTTTAACGCTGCCGAACAAGCGGCTGTGATCATTTCTGTTTTAGATGCTTTAGGGATTTCTCAAGTAGCAGCATTAGGATTTTCGGCAGGAGCACCAGTCGCTTTTGCCCTCGCGCAACAATATCCAAATCGTGTGTCAGCAGTAGTTCTAGAGTCTATTGGAGCTAGTCCTAGCGAAGACTCTTTTTTCTACTCAGTTTTAGGGGCTTTTTTATCGTTACCTGTTTTTCCTGACTATCTCTCTTATATCCTTCATCTTTCGACGAAATATGATTTTTACTCGACAGCAAAAGAGGTTTTAGGACTAGATACGACATTGACTGGAGCTGCCCTCAATGAGCGAATCCGTTATGTCACACACCATCGAAATCAATCTATCTTTCTTAGAAAGATGATCAATGCATCCATACCCATTACGCCTCGTTTGCCTGGAATCTTGAACGATTTCCTTGGAATCAATTATTGGACAACCACATTCAACTCCTCAGGCTATGTGACTCCAACCATCATTGTACAGTCTATCAATGACAGCAACGGCTATTACCCCACAGCTCAGGCTGTGCAGAAGCAATTACCGCCGGGGACACAACTCGTTACTGTGCAGGAGAGTGGACATATCATCTGGCTTGGGCCACAAACCAAAAGCTGGGAGAGTCAAGTCACTTCATTCCTCAAGACGCACTCCCCTTCTTCTAAGGAACATTAATGGAAGTTTCAATTTTATCCCTATCAACGGTGCCGGCGCCTTTTGCGGTCGATCAAGAAACTATCGCTGACAAAGTGATCGAGATGCTATCGCTTGATCCGGAAAAAGCTGGTGCGATCAAGCAGCTGTACCACAACTCTGCGATCCGTACCCGTTATTCCGTTATCCCAGATTTCACTAAGGATCGATCTCAATGGGATTTTTGGGGGCAGGAATATCCTAAAACTATTCCAGGGACAGCACAACGCAACGACCTCTATGTCGTTGAAGCTCTTAAATTGGCCTACGAAGCTGCTTTCAAAGCTTTGAAATCTTGGGGAGGCGATCCTCATACAATCACTCATATCATCTCCGTGTCATGCACTGGGATGATTGCCCCAGGCATTGAATTCGACCTCATGCAGTTATTAAAGCTGAAACCTTCGACCGAGCGACTGGGAATTAACTTTATGGGATGTTTTGGCGCCTTCAAAGGCCTTTCCGTCGCACAAGCTTTTGCAAAAGAAAATCCCAAAAATCGGGTTCTCGTCATCTGTACCGAACTCTGCTCACTCCATTTTCAGGCAGCCCAAACAGCGGATAACATCCTAGGGAACTCTCTTTTTTCAGATGGAGCTGCTGCGGTTGTTGTAGGGGCCGATCCACAATCTTACGAAACGCCTCTATGGACAATACACCATAAAGGGTCTTTGGGTGTGGAAAATACGACAGACAAAATGAGATGGGAAGCAAGCGACCAAGGCTTTATCATGAAGCTATCCTATAAAATCCCTGTCATCCTCGGGAGAAAAATCGATGCTTTCATCCAGTCTCTCGTAGGCCCTCATCTATCTTACGAGAACTGCGATTGGGCGATTCATCCTGGAGGCAAATCAATCATTCAAGGGATTGAAAACGCACTAAACATCAATAGCGAACTCACCAAAGCCTCTTGGGATACATTAGCCAATTATGGAAATATGTCGAGTGCGAGTTTTCTATTTGTCTTGAATAGACTATTGGAACTGCAGAGCTCAAAAAAATGGACTGTCGGTGTTGGCTTCGGCCCCGGACTTTCTGTAGAAGGCATTGTATTAAACAGACCTAATATCTCATGAAAAACAGCCGTCGATCTTATGAGCCTGAACTATTAGATTTGGGCCCTTCACATTATAGCGAGGATGAATACAAAGAGTGCCTTCATCAATTGAAACGCATTGGATGTATCCTTGGAGGCGATCAAGCCACGTTAAACACCTTTCGTAAATTTCCACCTCCTGACACGATTTTGGATGTTGGCTGCGGCGGGGGGCATTTCACCATCGAGCTTGCCAGACAATTCCCTGCAGCCCACGTTGTGGGAGTCGATATCTCTCCTCAGGCAATTGAATTTGCACAGGCACGCCTTCAAGAAGCAGCTCTGAATAACGTGGAGTTTTCGCTAGCGCCAACAGAAAAATTATCTTATCCCCCTAATAGCTTTGACCACGTGACAGCCACTCTTGTGTGCCATCATCTGGATGATGATGCGTTGATCGATTTCCTCAAAAGAGCCTATCAAGTTGCAACGAAATCTATTATCCTCAATGACTTGCACCGTCACTGGCTGGCCTATTCAGCGTTTTCCCTCATCGCTAAACCCCTTTTTCGCAACCGCCTCATTGTCAACGATGGCTTATTATCGATCCAACGGGGCTTTAAAAAACAGGACTGGATCGGCTACCTCGAAGCTGCAGAAATTCCACTTGAAGACTGTTCGATCACTTGGCATTGGGCGTTTAGGTGGGTGATATGTATTGATACAACATCTAAGTTGAAACAATGAAAGTTAATTTTGCCATCATCGGCGGAGGCATCGCCGGCTTATGTGCTGCCATCCGATTAACTGAGCTCGGGGAGAAGCCGATGGTGATTGAAGGAGGAGCCTACCCCGCCCACAAAATTTGCGGCGAGTTTCTTTCTCCTGAATGCATAAGCGTTTTGAACAGATGGGATATCCACCCTGTCCCGATTTCCAAAGTCCTCTTCAGAATAGCGGACGATTGTTTAGATTTCTCTTTTCCCTCAGCTGCCGGCGGGATGTCTCACACCCAGTTAGATCCTTCGTTGGCCAGCCGAGCCTCCATTGGCGGAGCTAACATCAAAACAAACACCCAAGTCTGCGCCTTCCATCCCAAACAATCCGCTGATGAAGATCATCTGATGACACTCTCGACCGGTGAAACAATTGAAGCCTCCCATGTCATCATCGCAACAGGGCGCATTCCAAGCTATTCAACAAAAGCTCCACCCATGCATTATATGGGATTTAAAGCTCATTTCAAAGATATCTCACACACTGATTGCCTGGAAATGTTCTCTCTGCCAAGAGCCTATTTGGGCATTGCTCCGATAGGAGAAAATCACTATAACGTCGCCTGCCTTGCGTGTATAGAAGAAGTCAAAAAACATGCGACCCCTCAAGACTATATAGAAAACCTCGTTACCCAACATCGGCACTTACACGACAGCCTCTCTCAGGGAGAAAAACTGTTTGATCAATGGATGGTTGCCGCTATCCCCTCCTTTGGAATTAAAGAGACGCCAGCGTGGCTCGACACCTATTTCATTGGAGATGCAGCGATGACGATACCTCCAGCTTGCGGAGATGGGCTGTCGATGGGGATTTCAGGCGGACGGCTAGCCGCTGAGTATGCTGTACGTCATCAAACTGAAGAATTTAAAAAGATGTGGACAACACGATGCTCATCACAAATCTTTTGGGCAAAGCTTTTGCATCAATTGATGCTCAACCCCTCCTATGGAACCCCTCTCCTCCGCCTCATGCATCGCTTTCCCTATCTAAGTAAAAAACTATTTACCCTGACTCGGCAATCAGATTGAAAGGACCATCTTGCACGCACAGGCGTCAGGCAGTTTCAATCTGTCTCAGGAATTCATTCACAACACGGGCAAACTCTTGCGGGGCTTCCCACGGAACTCGATGCCCTGCTCCCTCGATCTCAACCCATCGGGAATCGGGATGAGAAAAAGTGAGTTGACGAGCCATCTCTTTATAACGACTATCCCTTACCCCTGTTATCCATAAAATCGGCATCGATAATTCAGCAATCGATTGAGACAGGTCCTCTTGCTGACCTAAAGACGCCATCATCATCATATCAACGAGCTGCTGTCTTTCATAGTCGGATTCCTTCCTGTCAAATTGAAAAGAACTGGATACAAATGCTTCTTGGTTATTCCATTCGTCCATTAATGAGCTCCACTCCTCCGTCCCAAAACGATAAGCCCAACTCGCATCCCTTTTTAATCGTTCGATACGATCGTCAGGGTTTTGTAAACCAGGGTGTGCAGAGATAATCACTGCTGCTTTCCACTGAAAGGGGTCATCGATCAGCGCATGCAATGCTAATCTGCCCCCAAGCGAGTAGCCCATTAAGATGCCTGGATCCATCTGCTGGGCAGCAATCCATGCATTAAACCCCTTCCCCCATTCTTTCAATTTCTTGCAGGAGAAATCAATATGATATAAATCAACGGCTCTGATCTTGCCTAAGGACGCAGACAGACAATCCCAATCTTGCGGAAGGCCGAGAAAGCCGGGAAGAGCCCAGAAGGTCTTAGCATTCATCATCATGGCAGGCTCTTTAATTTATCCCAGAAACGCTCTGTGACAGCATGGTTGGTGACAAGCTCAATAAGGCGGATCGATTGGAAATGCGGAGATATTTCGTTGGGAATCGACTCCCACTTTTCATAAGGGCACCCCCAAAGCCTTGCCCAAGGTTCAAAAGAGAGCTCATGTTGGTGCTGAAAGGCAGGATGAGAGAACATGCGGGCAAAGATCCTCCCCCCGCCGTTATTGACAACCACAACAGTCGCTGCTCTATCGGCAATTTGAGGACCAATCCAAGGTGCAGCGAGATCATAGATTGCGGTCAAATCCCCTAAAATCGCCCAATTGTCCTGACCAGGGCTGGCAAATCCCAAAAATGTTGACACTTGGCCATCAATCCCATTGACGCCGCGGTTTGCACTCATATCATAATGTTTCTGAGCATATGTTGCGGCTTGATCCCATTCACGGATGGGAAGGCTATTGCCCAAATACACTTTCGAGCGGCTGGGGAACTTTGCAGAGAGTGCGTGGATGAGGCTGGGTTCAGCCTCTGGCTCTTCTTCAAAAAGCTGAAGAAGCTGTTGGTAGCTGACGCGGTCAGCCGCTAACCACCTTTCTTTAAGGGAGTAGTCTTTAACAGGCAGGCAATTTGAAACCCAAGAAAAAAAATGGGACAACGAAGTGTGGAACACGCCTGTGTGGCTGAGACCAGAAAAAGGGTGCTCGCTAACTGAGTAGACGTTTACATGGGGCATCTGTTCCAGATCACGCCATAGACGGCATGTGGGGATTGCCCCCAACCGCAACACCCCATCGATCGGATAGTTATTGCGTGCTGACACCTCCCAAATTGAATCGATCCTCGACACTCGAAGAGGCTCCAAACGGACATCTTCGCGAATTCCTGACATCGCTTCAGCATAAACAGGGGCTTGTAAGGATTGGATGAAGTGGATGCAAGCCTCACGCTGAGCAGCCGGAAGAGCTCCTACAACGACAAGGGGACAATTCACCTGCTTCAAGAAATGAAGGAAATGGGGATCCGGAGAGAATGGCAATGGGCTTGAGATAAATTTCTCAGGGATAATCAATGCATCGTCAAGCTTCAGTTCCCTGCAGAGAGCATCTTTTGGTTCTTCAAAACAGACGTTGAGATGGAGAGGCCCCCTTCCAGACCAATCGTCTAATGCATAGCAGTCCCCTTCTTCCAAATCAAAAGCAGCTTGGGTGTAATGACTGAACAACCCCACCTGCTCTGCAGATTGAGGAGCTCCCGTTCCCCGATAGACGCGAGGGCGATCGGCTGTGATTAGTATGAGGGGCAGTCCAGTATAGTGCGCTTCCATGACAGCAGGTAAAAGTTCACCTGCAGCGGTCCCTGAGGTGGTGATCACTGCCGCCGGCTTTCCTGTCGCTTTGATGCGTCCTAAGGCAAAAAAAGCAGAAGAGCGCTCTTCAGGCCAGTAATAGATGTTAAGGTGCTTATTCTCGACTTGAACCAGAGGGTAAATGAGAGGCGCGCACCTGGCGCTGGGGGAGATAGAAAAATCGGAACATCCCCGTCTGATCACAGCTTCTAAGACCGCTTGCGCCAGTGGAGGGCACCCACAGCTTGTCTTTGCCATTGCCTCCGGTTCTGAAATTGCATGCAACACACCGACCTCTCATCCTTAGTTAGGAGTGAGATTGTATCTGATTTGATTCTTTCACAGAAAGATTTTCTGCAGCTATGCACGTCTCCTCTCCTTTTTTTACCGCAGAGATGCGAAGAACTCGAGCATTGACAAGAACTAAAATTTTACGTTATATTTATTGGATATTAACAATATCAAATTATGGTCATTGGAAAAGCCACAAGATCGCATGGCTTTAAAAAAATAATGCAACTTAACTCATCTAAGTTTAATTCATTAAAAGAAGAGATTTTATGGTAGTAGTAGAACACTCAGCAGCATTAAATCAGATTATTGATGCCTATGTGCAAAACAACCGCATCGTTATAAAAAACAATGGGAGTGAAGAAGTTTTTGAAGCTAAGGCGTATCATGCGAAATTGGATCAGACATACACCTCTTCTTCCGACGCTGTTTTCAGAAAAATAAATTCTTTCATTTCCGAAAATCGAACTCAATTCACTCAAGACCAGTTAAGCTCATTAAATCGCATCGTTTCTAACAGAATGAGCCGAATCAATGCGAGAACAACCGGTTTGTTCGCTTTCATCCTCCTATTCTTTAATAAAAATCGCAGACAGCAATTAACGAATGAATATCAAGCCTTAACCCAATTGCACAGTACCCTTCTTACTGAACTTAACACTTCTCATGTTCATACCGCTCCACGCTCGACTTCATCCAATGCATCTCTAAAACCACAGCTTAGCCCAGGACCAAATGGCATCCCGCCTGCACCGCCTCCTCCGCCGCCTCCTCCTCCTCTATCGTTGCTATCCGGTTCTTCCACAGCAAAACCTTCATATAGACCTTTGAGGCCTAATCCTTCCCCTGTCCTAGATGATGAACCAGCTCTGGTGCCAATTCCTACCGATAGACTCCCCACTCCTGAAGAGGTGATTGCATTCGAATCCTATATCACAGCAATGACAGAGTTTTGGGGCAAGATAAAAGCAGATAGCGTTAAGCTAGAACAAATCCAAACACAAATAAATCATATTAATGAAAAAATTATCAACAATCAGCAAAAAATTGTCAAATCGGAAAAAGGCATAAAAGCATTATCATCGCAGGCTAGCGAAGATGTGATCTTTCTTAAAGTTGGCAAATCCGGTCAAACTGCCTCTAAGATGCCATTTATTACGGAAGCAGGATTTAAGAAAAAGTATCCCGATCAAAAAAACCAAGAGTTGCCCACTCCAACAGTATTTCCATCGACTCAAAATCCACCAAGTGACCCAACTGTTTTAACTCCCCCATCTTCTCCTATTCCACTAAACAGTAATTGGAGCGGAGTTCACCATCCTATCCGTCTTAGCAAAGCAAGTATTTCAAAACTACTAGTGGAACGTTTTGCTCCAGGCTTATCACAATCGTCATCCAGCCCCTCTCTCAATTCAAGTCATAGGCAATTCACTATAACCTCAATGCTTGAAATATACCGTGGAGTGATAACAATATGTGAAGCTAAGGCTACAAAATACCAGCAGCAATTGGAAGACATGGACCAAGAGTACAAAGCCATTGAAGAATCTTTCAAAAATCGCTCTATTAATGATATCGGTGATTTGGTGAAGCAAAAAGAGTTATACATCGATACATGTAGAAAATTGATAGACGAACGCAAAGAGATGCAAACGGGCAAAGTTACACGAAAACCTAGCACAACCACAATCACTCGACCCAAAGAACCAACAAATCTATCTGAAGCTGATCAAATCACTGCGCTGATTAACCAATTTACAAAAGATCCTGCTAACCACCATATAGTCCTCCAAATCCAACAGCTCGCACATATGGATCCTAAAGAAGTTGTGAAGCAATTTAATCAGTTGTTCATTGCTAATATTTCCGAAGAATAGGGGCTGTGTAAAAAAGGGACAAGAAACCAAAAGAGGTAATTGCAGAAGTCGTGACTAAACCAGTCTCGTGAGCTATCGCCAAAAACATCTCTTAATTGCGCACAGGTACTTGGCAAAATGATTCATTGCAAAAGCGGAAGAGGACTTCCGCACTCCAAACGCTTCGCGTATCCAACAAATCGTCTTGAATACGCGAAGCGTTTGGAGTG
>JAGVJP010000056.1 GCA_020051075.1 Parachlamydiales bacterium | reverse complement strand
TTTTCGATAATCGTGTACAGCCACTCTACAGGGCTCAATTACACCGTAATCATCAATAATAATAAAGCCCCCTATTGATAATTTTGGATAAAGGTTCACAAGAGCATCCATTGTTGATTCATATAGATCTCCATCAAGCCTCAGGAGAGCTATTTGCTCAATAGGAGCACTAGGAAGAGTGTCTTTGAAGAGTCCTTTGAGAAAGACAACTTGGTTGTCTAGTAAACCATATTTGTCAAAATTCTTTTGAACTTGCTCTAGCGACACAGCCAAGATAGGATATTGAAACAAATTCCAGCCTTCATCTCTTGGATTGAACTGTTTTAGATATTTTCTTCCTATGGGTATACAGATTTGCTGTTTTCCATCTGTTCATTGAACGGGATGAGATCTAGGATATTGTTATGAGACAACATAGAGAATTACAGCAAATCCATTTTTGACCTCAGATTAGATAAATTATTTGAAAATTATATTTGGAATAAATAAGATATAAATATGAGTCAGTTTGCCAAAGTAAGAATAGAAAACGATTCATTATCCAATCAATGATTTTAAGGAGGGGTTGTGCAGATTCAAGATAACTTTAATGTTTTAATGGCTCACTTACAAGCATCTCCTGAATGTAATCTGCCAGAGTTAGACAAAAATGATTTGTTAGCCCGGGAGGATGAAATAAAACGTAATTTGGTTTATAGGTATTCTGAACCATTATGGGAACCTGCAAAAGCTTTTCTAAGAAGCCATCGTAACTCGGGTAGTCCTTCAGGAGACACAGAAGACATAGTAACAGATGTCTTTCAAGCGATTTACCAGCATAGTTATAATTTTAAATGGAAAAAAACCCTTCCTTTGCAACAATTAGTTTGTGATATGTGGAATACATTTGTAGATACTTCTCGTATTTGCACAACTACGCATTGTCTTCCTCCGATTGTTAAATGGGGTACAGAAAAACAAGGGAGTTATGCTTGGTCAAATCATAAAATTTGCGCAGCAAGACAAGACTCTGTACCAATTATTTCATTTTCTACTAAATGTATGAAAACCGGTTTTATTTGGCCTGATATGATGCATGAAACCGCGCATACCATTCTAGAATCAGGTAGAAGGCTTTCCCCAATTCTGACAAGAGCTGTAAGAAGTGAATTACGTAGAATTTTCGACACCCGCACTTTGGGTGGTCAAGCTATGGTAAATTATTGGACGGGGGGTAAGGGTCGAGAAAAAAATAAAATTGAAGAAGTCGGTGCTGATGTAATGAGTGTTCTCTACATGGGTCCCTTAGCAGCTGTAGGCGCGCTTGCTGCATTTAGAGATAATCCTACAGGGAAGTTATCGAGTTCTAGAGCTGTTGATGCTGTTCATCCTGCAAGTGTGTTGAGGATAATGATTTTAGCTATAGTTGTAGATGAATTGTCAATTGCACGGAAGGAAAGAAAACAATGGTATAATTTTTTAATGGACGAAGTAAAAAAAGATTATAACGACAAAAGTTTAAATATGTCATGGAAAAATGCTTTAAAATCTGTTGAATGCGTTGCTTTGACAGTTATGAACACATCGGTAATTGACGAACGTTCTCTAAGAGATATTAGGTGCTGGAATAGAATAGATGAAAGAATTGTTGACGATTTGATGAGCGAATTGAGCAGAGATTTAATCTCATTACGATTACGATCTAGTGCTCCCTCATCCACCTCGTCTAGTTCCAGTTCTGGCTTTAGTGCATCTTCATCGTCAAGTTCTGGTTCATCCTCATCACTAAGCATCAGAGAGCGTTGGGAAAAAGATTCCCTGAGCGTTAGATTTATCACTCCTCATATTGTTGCTGCAGCCAATAAGCATCTATTAACAACAAGGAAATTAACAGGTCAAGAAGATCCCTTTATTTCAAATGTTTATAATTGGATGTTTAAGAAAATGCAGGAAGAATCAAATGCAATCTGTAATAAATGTGATTTGACTATAAAACATGTTTATACACCGTGTCCTGCAAGTTCTCTTTCTTCAACAGAGCCAGAATTATCCGTGGATCAAAACACAGGATCTAGTAACTGGGGAATGATCGCATTTGGTGTTGGTATTAGTGCTGCACTTATTTTTGGAGCAGCAGTAGTTTGTTCAAAGGTAAGAAGCTCTTCGAACTCTGATGAGAAATCAAAAAGAAAATCTTTGTAATATATATTGTGTAATAGAGGAGATTTAATTTGATGTTTTGAGAAGTAAAAGATCTCAAAAACTCACCATCAAATTGGGCTTAAAGAAAAAGTCGATAGTCGGTTTTGAAGAAGTTTGCGAATCTCTTCGCTAGGGCTTTGCCGATCGGACGCTTTCCCAATTCCATTTGGGATATGTTCGTTTGAGCAATCCCTATTAATTCCCCAAGAGACTTTTGAGAAAGACCTTCGCGATTGCGAAAACCACGCAAAACAATCGCCCAATTTGGCAGATCAGCAAAGTTTTCTTGGATAAATTCTCCGATAGACATAGGCTTTTCTTCTTCAGATTTTTTCTCAGAATAAACCACTCTCTCAATATGGTGCTTTCTCGTGTGTTCCTGCATAATATACCTCTATGATTTTTTTATCTTTATTGGCTATTCTCCAACACACAACATACGTTGGACGACCTTTTTCTATGCGGCAATGGTATTCTTCCGTTCTGTTTTTCATTTTTGCGTAATTCCAAGAAAGAAGTTGAAAGATTCTTGAAGGGTAGGTATTCAAAAGAATAAATTTATGGTTAAAACAAAAAAAGTTTAAAATAACCTCACCGAAAAAAACGGATGAAAGAGATATTCGAGATATTATTAGATTCTTTGTTATCGGTTGATTCAGAGTCGAGTGGAATATTACTCTCATTACATGGCAATTTGTTCTCTTTTCGTAACCTGTAGGTTATATCCAAGAGCGTGCATTATCTTTAGAACTGTACTCATCTCTGTTTGACCGCTTCCAGTCATTAAATTATATATGGTTCCACGACTAACTTGAGCTTCTTTAGCAAGACTTGCAATTTTCCCGTGAACACGAATGATATCTTTCAAAGAAAGCTTGAATGCTTCTATGTCTTCATCTGCTAAAGCTTGGTTTAAGAAGCTCATCGCAAATTCTGGATCCTGAAGATATTCTTCTAGGAGTTGATCTATAGTACGTAATTTTTTTTTCATTTTACTTTCCCTTGTAATCTTTTAAATACTTTATGGCTTGATCTATGGCCTTCTTCTGATTTCTCTTATTACTAGAGCAGAGCAATAAAATCACACGCTTTCCGACCTTAGAATAATAAATCCGATATCCAGGACCTTGATGAATTCTAAGTTCCTAAACTCCATCATCCAATGGCTTGCAGTCGCCAAAATTCCCCAACCTTATACGTTGAAGTCTCTGAAAGACTAGAGCTTTTGCATCCATATCTTCCAGAGAATCTAACCATTCACTAAATGGTTCTTCTCCCGTCTCTGTAGAGTAAATTTGTATCGTATATTCCGTGTCCATATTCTATATTGTATATCAAAGTGCACATTTGTTCAACATAATTAACAGTTATTCATCTAACATGCCCCACAACATTATGTCATGAGGTTTTTTCGTCGGCTCTAACCATTCCGGCTGAAGAATGTCCGGTGACAATCAACAAAATGGCTTTTGTCTATTTGTTGATGCTTTTTAATGAAGATACTGGAGACTTAAAATCACTTGGGGGCAACCCCGTGAAGGTTCGAGTCCTTTTCCGAGCAAGGTGCCAAACCACCTGAGAGGGTTAGGTCTTTGTTATAGAAGACTTGAGCCCTCTC